>DASUNJ010000073.1:0-4203 GCA_036277235.1 Thermoanaerobaculia bacterium
AGCACCCTCGAGCTCCGCCATCAGATCCTCGACGGTCATCTGGATCACCGGCACCTTGCGCTTGGCCAACTCGTCAAGGAACTCGGGACGGCTCAGACCTGCCAGCTCAGAGGCCCTGCCCTGCGACACGAGCCCCTCCGAGTACCACTCCACGGCGGCCGCTATGCGAAGATCGCGAGCGACCTCGGTCGGACTCTTCCGGAGGGTCGCGAAAACGTCGTCGGGGAGCATCACTTCGATCGTCATGGCCGTTACCTCTCAGGGCTGCATGGGGCCAGAATAGCATGCAGGGGATCTCGCGCTCTGGCAGGGTATAGTGGAAGGCGAGGAGACCACCTGGGCACGGCTTTTTTCCCCGGATGGCGGTCTGGTCCCCACACTGGCCGAGACCGCGAGTCAGCAGGCCAGGCCGCGGGTCAACGAGCCGAGGCCGAGGTTGCACGCCTGCGAGCCCTCCTGCAGGAGCGGAAGGGGCTCGCGAGCGAGAGCTGAAGGGCGTGGTAGCATCCCGGCGCAAAGGAGGTCTTCGTGAAAAACAAAGCCCTGTTGGCCCTTCTCGGACTTGTGGCGTTCCTGTTGACCTTTCCCGTCTCCGCTTCCGCCGCGGATCTCTGCCCGGCGCCGGCGGTGACATCCGCCGCCTCGGCTCCCATCCCGACGTTCTTCGAGCTCGCTCTTTTCGGTCCCGAGGCGCAGCCGACGGCTGTCTGGTGTACGAAGGAGCAGTGTTCGGCGGCGCGTCAGGCTTGCCGGGAGGGCTGTCTCCCTTGCGGCTACCAGTTCGGCTTCTGCAATGCCCCGAGTTGCACAGGCTCCTGCAACTGCATTTGCTGAACCTGGCCCTGCCCTGCCCCCGAGCCGGCTCTCCCTCCGCCCGACCGGAGGGAGACCGCTCGGCCTTCTGCTAGACTCTCCGGCCGGCTCGGCTGGACGGCAGCGATTTCCCTTTCAAGGAGGAGCTTTGCGATGAGCGATGTGCGTATCGGTGTGGTCGGAGGGTCCGGCCTGTACCAGATGGAGGGCCTGGTGGTCCGCGAGGAGCGGCGCATCCAGACTCCCTTCGGTGATCCTTCCGACGTCTACATCATCGGCGAGCTGGACGGGCGGCAGATCGCCTTCCTGCCTCGTCATGGCCGCGGGCATCGCCTGACACCGACCGAGCTCAACTACCGCGCCAACATCTACGGGTTCAAGGTCCTGGGGGTCGAGCAGCTCATCTCGGTCTCCGCCGTCGGTTCCTTGAAGCTGGAATACAAGCCGACGGACATCGTCGTGCCCGATCAGTTCTACGACCGCACCCGGCACCGGCAGGACACCTTCTTCGGCAACGGCCTGGTGGCGCATACCTCGCTCGCCAAGCCGGTCTGCCCGCGCCTGATCGATCCGTTCGTGGAAGCCTGCCGCGCCGCGGGCGCCACCACCCACCGGGGCGGCGTCTACGTCAACATGGAAGGTCCCCAGTTCTCTACACGGGCCGAGTCCGAGACCTACCGCCATCACGGCTTCGACGTCATCGGCATGACCAACTTCACCGAGGCGCGGCTCGCCCGCGAGGCCGAGATCTGCTACGCGACCCTCTCCATGATCACCGACTACGATTGCTGGCACGAGACCGAGGAGGCCGTGTCGGGAGAAGCGGTGATGCAGGTCGTGATGGCGAACGTGGCCATGTCCCAGCGCGTCATCCGCGAGATCCTCAAGCGGGTGTCCGACGACGACCCCCGTACCTGCGGCTGCGGCGAGGCGCTCAAGTACTCCCTGATCACCGAGCGCTCCAAGATCCCCGCCGAGACGCTCCGGGCCCTGGCCCCCCTCGTCGGCAAGTACATTCCGGGTCCGGAGCCAGCTCCGTAGGAGGTTGTTTGAAGCGGATTCTGGTCACCAACGACGACGGCATCTTCTCCGAGGGGATCAAGCTCCTCGCCTCCGCCCTGAGCGAATTGGCGGAGGTCTGGGTGGTGGCGCCCGACCGCGAGCAGAGCGCGATGGGGCACGCCCTCACCCTGAGCCGCCCCCTGCGCATGCAGCGCATGGACGAGCGCCGGTACGCCGTGGACGGCACGCCCACCGATTGCGTCAACCTGGGCGTGCTCTACCTGCTCAAGGACAATCCGCCGGACCTGGTCTGCTCCGGCATCAACTTCGGGCTCAACCTGGGCGACGACGTGACCTACTCGGGTACCGTGAGCGCCACGTTCGAGGGGACGCTCCTGGGCATCCCCTCCGTGGCCTTCAGCCAGGAGGTCGCCGAGGGCTTCTCCTTCGAGCCGGCGGCGAGCTTTGCCGGGCGCATGGTGAAGATGCTGCTCGGCCAGGAGCTGCCCAGGGACCTGCTGCTCAACGTGAACGTGCCGGCGGGCGAGATCAGCGGCATCAGCTTCACCAAGCTCGGGCGGCGGACCTACCAGCAGTCGATCATCGAGAAGCTCGACCCCCGCGGGCGCAAGTACTACTGGATCGCCGGCACGCCGCAGTGGAAGACCGCCGAGGGCACCGACTACGAGGCGGTCTCCACCGGGCGGATCTCCGTGACCCCGCTCCACCTGGATCTCACGTACTATCCGGGCCTGGAGAGCTTCGGCCATCTGCGCGACGAGCTGGAGCGGCTGGCCGTCCCGCCTGTAGCCCCCTCTGACAACCGATGAACGACCCGCACGCGCACCAACGGGAGCGCATGGTCCAGTTGATCGCCTCCAAGGGGGTCACGGACGAGCGCGTGCTGGCCGCGCTGCGCAAGGTGCCGCGCCACCTGTTCGTGAAGGACCACCTGCGGACCCAGGCGTACGGCGACCACGCGCTGCCCATCGGGTCGGCGCAGACGATCTCGCAGCCGTATATCGTGGCGAAGATGACCGAGCTGCTGGAGGTCAAGCCGGAGTCCTCGGTGCTGGAGATCGGCACCGGCTCGGGCTACCAGACCGCGGTCCTCGCCCACCTGGCGCGGCGGGTCTACAGCCTGGAGCGCATCCCCGAGCTGGCGCAGCAGGCGATCCCGAGGATGCGGCAGCTCGGGCTCGACAACGTCAAGGTCCAGATCTTCGACGGCACGGTCGGCTGGAGCGAATGGGCGCCGTACGACCGCATCCTGGTCACGGCGGGGGCGCCCAAGGTGCCGGAGCCGCTGCTCGGCCAGCTCGCGCCGGGCGGGGTCCTGGTGGTGCCGGAGGGGCAGATCCAATCCCAGAAGCTGGTGATCTACCGCAAGTCGGCGCGCGGCGAGGTGCGGCGGCGCGAGGGCGAGGAGGTCGCCTTCGTCCCCCTGCTCGGTCGCCATGGCTGGAAGAATGAGCGCTGATGATGGACGCTGAAACCCATCGGGTCGGCGTCCGCTGGCGGCTCCGCGGCCGTGTGCAGGGGGTCGGCTTCCGCTGGTTTACCCGCAACGCGGCGCGGGAGCTGGGAGTCGCGGGCAAGGTGCGCAACCTGCCGGACGGCGGCGTCGAGATCGAGGCTGTCGCGCCCGAGGGGGTCTTGGAGCACTTCAAGAAGAGGGTGCTGGAGGGCCCGCCCGGCGCGCGGATCTCCGGCCTCGACGAAGAGACGATGCCTGTCCCCATGGATTGGGACCGGTTCGACATCGACCGCTAGCCCGCGGATGCGGGCTCGGAGGAGAGCATGGACGATTTGAAGCAGTACATCCGCGAGGTGCCCGACTTCCCCAAGCCGGGAATCAACTTTTACGACATCACGACGCTGCTCCAGAACCCGCTGGCGCTGCGCATGACGGTCGACCGCTTCGTCTGGATGTTCTCGGAGAAGCGCATCGACAAGGTGGTCGGCATCGAATCGCGCGGCTTCATGTTCGGGCCGATCGTGGCCTACGACCTGAACGCCGGCTTCGTGCCGGTGCGCAAGCCGGGCAAGCTGCCTTACAAGACCATCAGCCAGTCCTACGACCTGGAATACGGGTCCGACCGGGTGGAGATGCACGAGGACGCGGTCAAGCCCGGGGAGCACGTCCTGATCGTGGACGACCTGGTGGCGACCGGGGGCACCGCCCTCGCCGCGGCCAAGCTGGTGGAATCCCTCGGCGGCGTGGTCTCCGGTATGGGCTTCATCATCGAGCTGACGTTCCTCCCTTGCAGGGAGAAGCTCAAGGACTACAAAGTGGAGTCCCTCATCCAGTATTGAGGTTGATCCCGTTCCCCCTCTCCCCGGCCCTCTCCCCCGTGCCGGGGGAGAGGTAGCAAAACGGCTTAGGTT
>DASUNJ010000074.1:0-7482 GCA_036277235.1 Thermoanaerobaculia bacterium
CGGCGCCACGACCTTCGGCTGCGTGCCACCCTCCGGCCATGGTCGTGGATGACGGTCGGGGCCGTGGGCCGCCTGACCTCGGGCGCCCGGCTGACTCCGCGGGTCGACGGCGACGTGAACGGGGACGGGACCCGGAACGACCCGGCGTTCGTCTTCGATCCCGCCGCCACGTCCGATACCGCCCTCGCCGGCGGGATGTCGAGGCTGCTGCGGAGCGCGCCGGGCAGCCTCCGCGCCTGCCTGCGCCGGCAGCTCGGGAGGATCGCCGGTCGCAACAGCTGCCGGGCGGGTTGGACCTCCGCGCTCGACCTTCGGGCCGACCTCCAGTTCGCGCGCAGCAGTCTCGGGCGCCGCCTCCGCGTCTCCGTGACCACCGCCAACGCGCTGAGCCTGGTGGACCGCGTGCTGCACGGGCGCGACCGGCGCGGCTGGGGAGAGCCGGGCCTCCCGGACCCGGTCCTCCTGCGCGTGCGGGGCTTCGATCCGGCGGACCTCGCCTTCCTCTACGAGGTGAACCCCGGCTTCGGCACGGTCCCGGCCGGAGGACGCTTCCAGCGGCCGTTCACGATCACGCTCGAGGCCCGCGTCACCGTCGGCTCCGACCCGGCGCACCAGCCGCTGGACCGGCTGATCAACCAGACCGCGGGCCCGGGACGCTCGGCCGACGAGCTGCGCGAGGAGCTCTCCCGGCGGCTCCCGAACCTTCCCGCCCAGGTCGTCAGCGTCGACTCCGCGCTGCGGCTCGGCCTCACCCCGGAGCAGCGCGCCCGGCTCCTCCAGGGCGCGGAAGCCCTGGGCGCGCGCCTCGCCCCGCTCGCCGATTCGATCGCCCTCACCCTCAGCGACGTCGAGAATGGCCGGCACTCGAACGCCCGGGCCGGCTGGCGGGAGATCGACGCCCTCGCCCGCCGGATCCGGGCGGCGCTGGACGAGGAGCTCCGCGCCATCCGCGCGATCCTCACCGCCCAGCAGTGGGAGAAGCTGCCGGAGGCGATCCGGACGCCTTCGCGGCAGCTCGTCCCCCCCCGTCGCACGAGCGCGGCGTCGTCATGGTGACGGACGGCCACTGCTCGGACTACGGGACCGAGCCGACCGTACCCGTGCTCTGGGTGCTCACCCGGACGAACCCCGGCTCCAAGAGAACACGGCCCCACCCCCTCGGGCGAGGGAGCGGGGCCGTCGAACCTACCCGGCGGTCGGGCTCAGTACATGTCGCCCATCTTGGAACCGATCCAGCAAGGCCCTGCCTAGATCGTTGAGATTCCCCAATTGCAACGGATTACGCCGTCCCATCACGGTAGGGGGCGACGATTCCGTTTCGTTTGCTGCTCTAGCTAGATCTCGCAGTCGTAGCATTGTGACTGCAGGCTGTTGCAGCCACAGGTTTGCTCACAGGTGTTACCCGGGTTACAGGTGTTACCGGTGATTCCGCAATAGGACCAACACGAGATCTGGTGAGTATCCGAATAGGACCTGCCGTAGACCGTGCCGCGGCCCTCGGCCGTCTCGCTCGCCACGAACGATTCGACCCGAAGCGACTCGAGGTTCAGGTGGAGCTTCTTCATACTGTCCTCCCTGCTGGTGGAGGTCCGTTCCCGAGCCATGACGGCACGTGATGGAGAGAAGGACAATGCTACAGTGCGCGCCCTGCCGGAGCGCTGCAAGGCCTTCGGCTCGTCTGCGGTCAGGCCCGGCCGGGCGTCGACGAACACACGATCGGCCCGCAGGGACACCCTGCGGGCCGATCGAAACTCCCGGCGTTATCCGGTGAAACTCCCGGTGAGCGCCCCAGAAGCCCAGCAAATACAGGCGAATCAGTACATGTCGCCCATGCCGCCGCCGCCCGGCATGGCGGGCGCCTTGTCCTTCTCCGGCTTCTCCACCACCACGCTCTCCGTGGTCAGCAGCAGCCCCGCGATCGACGCCGCGTTCTGCAGCGCCGTGCGCGTCACCTTGGTGGGGTCGATCACGCCGGCGTCCACCAGGTCCTCGTACTCGTCGGTGCGGGCGTTGAAGCCGTAGCGACGGTTCTCGTTCTCGCGGACCTTGGCCACCACGATTGAGCCCTCCACCCCCGCGTTCTGCACGATCTGGCGGATCGGCTCCTCCAGCGCGCGGTCCACGATGCGGACGCCGATGTTCTCGTCCTCGTCCTCCAGCTTGAGCTCCTTCAGCACGTCCTGGCAGCGCAGCAGCGCCACGCCGCCGCCGGGGACGATCCCCTCCTCCACCGCCGCGCGCGTGGCATGCAGCGCGTCCTCCACCCGGGCCTTCTTCTCCTTCAGCTCCGTCTCGGTGGCGGCGCCCACGTTGATCACCGCCACGCCGCCGGCCAGCTTGGCGAGGCGCTCCTGCAGCTTCTCGCGGTCGTAGTCCGAGGTGGTCTTGTCCATCGCCGCGCGGATCTCCTTGATCCGGCCCTGGATGGCGTCGTGCTCGCCGGCGCCGTCCACGACGGTGGTGTTGTCCTTGTCGATCACGATCCGCTTGGCGCGGCCCAGGTCGCTCAGGACGGTGTTCTCCAGCTTGAAGCCCACCTCGTCGCTGATCACCTGGCCGCCGGTGAGCACCGCGATGTCCTGCAGCATGGCCTTGCGGCGGTCGCCGAAGCCCGGCGCCTTCACCGCCGCCACCTTCAGCGTGCCGCGCAGCTTGTTCACCACCAGCGTGGCCAGCGCCTCGCCCTCCACGTCCTCGGCGATGATCAGGAGCGGGCGGCCCATCTGCGCCACCTTCTCCAGCACCGGGAGGAGGTCCTTCATCGAGCTGATCTTCTTGTCGTGGATCAGGATCAGCGCCTCCTCGAGCACGGCCTCCATGCGGTCCGCGTCGGTGATGAAGTAGGGCGAGAGGTAGCCGCGGTCGAACTGCATGCCGTCCACGGTCTCCAGCGTGGTCTCCATCCCGCGGGCCTCCTCCACGGTGATCACGCCGTCCTTGCCCACCTTCTCCATCGCGTCGGCGATGAGGTTGCCGATCTCCTCGTCGTTGTTGGCGGAGATGGTGCCCACCTGCGCGATCTCCTTCTTCCCGGCCGTCTCCACCGAGAGGTTCTTCAGCTCCTCCACCACCCGCTCCACCGCCTTGTCGATGCCGCGCTTGAGCGACATGGGGTTGGCGCCGGCGGTGACGTTCTTCAGCCCCTCGCGGAAGATCGCCTGGGCCAGGACGGTGGCCGTGGTGGTGCCGTCACCCGCCAGGTCGCTGGTCTTGGTGGCGACCTCCTTCACCATCTGGGCGCCCATGTTCTCGATCGGGTGCTCCAGCTCCACTTCCTTCGCCACCGTCACCCCGTCCTTGGTGATGGTCGGCGAGCCGAACTTGCGGTCGATCACCACGTTGCGCCCCTTGGGGCCCAGCGTGACCTTCACCGCCTCGGCCAGCTGGTCCACGCCCCGCTTGAGCGCGGCGCGGGCGTCGGTGCCGAACGTCAGCTCCTTCGCGGCCATATGTCAGTCTCCTCTCGTTCGAAGGTCGAAATGCGTCGTCCAGTAGGTCGTGCGGTCCGGCTCAGCCGATCACGGCGAGCACGTCGGACTCGCGCAGGATCAGGTACTGCTCGTTGTCGAGGGTGACCTCGGTGCCGCTGTACTTCCCGTAGAGCACCTTGTCGCCCACCTTGAGCTCCATGGCGAGGTGCTTGCCCTCGTCGCTGAGCTTGCCGGGCCCCACGGCCACGACCTCGCCCTGCTGGGGCTTCTCCTTGGCGGTGTCGGGGATGTACAGCCCGCCGCGCATCTGCTCGGCGTCCTCGAGGGGCTTGACGACGACGCGGTCCGCAAGCGGCTTGACCTTGAGGTCGGTCGCGGTGGCCATAGGTACGTGACCCTCCCGTTGAATTGAGTGGTTGGTTCTGTCTGCACGTTGTTAGCACTCGCTTCTCGGGAGTGCTAACACCGGCGGTAAGATACACCTGCCCGACCGGGTGTCAAGCAGGGGAACGCCGTCTTGTCAGGGCAGGGAGCGTACCGCGGGAGCCGGCCAGAATGGCGCCCTTCCGGCCGCGGCGGTTGCCGCTCCGGCAAGGGGGCCTGCCAGTTGGGGAGGAACTACGAGAGGAAGGTCTCCAGGAAGCGGGCGCGCGACTGGTGCCGCAGCCGCAGCAGCGCCTTCTCCTTGATCTGCCGCACCCGCTCGCGGGTGATGCCGAAGTTCTCGCCGATCTGCTCCAGCGTCATCGGCTCGCTGTCGCCCAGGCCGAAGTAGAGGCGGAGTACCTTGGCCTCGCGCTCGGTGAGGGTGGAGAGGGCCTCGTCGATGGTGCGCTTGAGCGCGTGCTCGTAGACCTCGTCGTCGGGGCCGGGGGAGAACTGGTCGGAGAGGTAGTCGAGGAGCTGCCCGTCCTCGCCGGGGACGAGCGGGGCGTCGAGGGAGAGGTACACCTGCGACATGGCCAGCGCGTGGCTGATCTCGTCCTCCGGCACCTCCAGCTCCTCGGCGATCTCCTGCAGCGTGGGCTCGCGCCCCAGCTCCTGCGTCATGGCCGAGGAGCGCTTGCCGATGCGGTGCACCGCCCCGGCGCGGGAGAGCGGCACGCGCACGATGCGCGACTGCTCGGCCAGCGCCTGCAGGATGGCCTGGCGGATCCACCACACCGCGTAGGAGATGAACTTGATCCCCTTGGTCTCGTCGAACTTCCGCGCCGCCCGGATGAGCCCGATGTTCCCCTCGTTGATCAGGTCCGCCAGCGACACCCCCTGGTTCTGGTACTTCTTGGCCACCGCCACCACGAAGCGCAGGTTCGAGCGCACCAGCGTCTCCAGCGCCGTCCCGTCGCCGTCGCGGATGCGCGACGCCAGCCGCCCCTCCTCCAGCCGGTCGATCAGCGGATAGGCGCTGATCTCGCGGAGGTACTGGTCCAGCGACTCGGACTCGGCGGAGATCTTCTTGGCGGGGCTGAACGTCATGGAGTGCTCCGAGCTACCGAACGGGAAAGGCGGGGGAGCCGGCAAAGGGGATTGCCTGGCAGCGCGGAACGGACCGGATTGTGGCAGAGACGTGGCACGATCGCACGGACTTCCAGGAAGACGGGCGGGACGGTTCTTCCTCGGGGGGGCCTGACACCACGGATGTGAGTATGGAAAACGCCTCCCTCCCTGTCAAGCCCTCCCCGCCCCCAACTTCACGGCGTGGACGCCGCCGGGCTCAGTGGATGAGCTCGCCGATGCGCGACCAGCGCACCCCGGTGATCCAGGAGAAGGGCTCGGCGATGTCGCGCTTGAAGGAGTAGTACACCAGGATCGGACGCCCCTTGATGGCGCGCGTGTCCAGGAACCCCCAGTAGCGCGAGTCCTCCGAGTCGTCGCGGTTGTCGCCCAGGGCGAAGTACTTCCCCGGCGGCACCACCAGCGGCCCCCAGTTGTCGCGCGTGGGGCGGTAGGTGCGCCAGTCGAAGGTGCCGGGCACCAGGAACGACAGCTGCCAGCGCATGCGCGGGTCCGGCGGGTCGGTGAGCGGGTCCGAGTGGCGCACGAACGGCTCGTCCTGCGGCACGCCGTTGCGGTAGAGCGTCTTGTCGCGCATCTCCAGCGTGTCGCCGGCGACCCCCACCAGCCGCTTGACGTAGTTCTTGTGGGGGTCGTGCGGCGGCAGGAACACCACCACGTCGCCGCGGTGGGGCACCTTGAAGGCGGGGAGCCGGGTGTGGGTGACGGGGAGCTCGGCGCCGTAGACGGCCTTGTTCACCAGCAGGAAGTCGCCCACCAGCAGGGTGTTCTCCATCGAGCCGGTGGGGATCTTGAACGCCTCCACCACGAAGGTGCGGATCACCAGGAAGAGGAGGATGGCGGTGCTGATGGCCTTGGTCCACTCCCACATCCAGCGGCCGGTGGAGATGGAGCCCCGCGCCTGGTCCGCCGTCTTGCGCCGCTCGTCGGCCATGCGCCCGGAGGCGAGGCGCGCCTGCGGCTCGGGTGGGAACTCGGTGCGGGAGTCGTCCATGTCGGCGCTCGAGGGGAAGCGGACTGCGAAGGAGGAGCCGGGCCGTGGGTCCCGGCTCGTACACGCAAGGGGAATACCCGTTCCTGCGCCGCCTCAGGACGGCGCGGCGTCGTAGTTGTCGATCTGCGCCCGCTGCAGCTTCCCGGAGTAGTCCAGGTAGCAGACCTTGGTCTCCGAATAGAACTCGTACACCTCCCAGCCGCCCTCGCGGTGGCCGTTCCCCGTCTGCTTCACCCCGCCGAAGGGGAGGTGCGCCTCGGCCCCGATGGTGGGCGCGTTGACGTAGGTGATGCCGTTGTCCAGCCGCTGCAGCGCCTGGAACGACACGTTCACGTCGCGGGTGTAGACGGAGCTGGAGAGCCCGTAGCGCACCTCGTTGTTGATGCGGAAGGCCTCGTCCACGTCGCCGAAGCGGATGACGGAGAGGACGGGGCCGAAGATCTCCTCGGTGGCCAGCCGCGAGCCGGGCTTCACCTCGGTGAAGAGGGTGGGCTCGAAGAAGAAGCCGTCTTCCAGCCCGTCGCCCTGCGGCGCGGCGCCGCCCATGGCCAGGCAGGCGCCCTCCTCGGCGCCGACGCCGATGTAGCGCTCCACCTTCTCGCGCGCGGGGGCGTTGATCAGCGGCCCCACGTCCACCCCGTCCTCCAGCCCGTACCCCAGCTTCAGCCCCTTCGCCCGCCGCATCAGCCGCCCCACGAACTCGTCGTGGATCTCGTCGTGCAGCAGGAGGCGGCTGGTGGCGGTGCAGCGCTGGCCGGTGGTGCCGAAGGCGCCCCAGAGCACCCCGTCGAGCGCCAGGTCCAGGTCCGCGTCGGGCATCACGATCTGGGCGTTCTTCCCGCCCATCTCCAGCGAGAGCCGCTTGTGCATCTCGCCGCAGACGCGGCCGATGGCGCGCCCCGTCTCGGTGGAGCCGGTGAAGGAGATGACCGGCACGCCCGGGTGCGAGACCAGCGCGGCGCCCACCTCCTCGCCGTAGCCGTGCACCAGGTTCACCACGCCGGGGGGGATGCCGGCCTCCTCCAGCACCTCCACCAGCAGGGTGGAGGTGTGGGGGACGTCCTCGGCCGGCTTCAGCACCACCGTGTTCCCGCACACCAGCGCGGGGAACATCTTCCAGGTGGGGATGGCCAGCGGGAAGTTGAAGGGGGTGATGAGCCCGCAGACGCCGATCGGCCGGCGGTAGCTCATCGCCCACTTGTCCCTGAGCTCCGAGGGCACCGTGTGGCCGAAGAGGCGGCGCCCCTCGACGGCGGCGTAGAACGCGGTGTCGATCCCCTCCTGCACGTCGCCGCGCGTCTCGGCGAGCACCTTCCCCATCTCGCGGGTGGCGGCGCGGGCGATGTCGTCCTTGCGGGCGGTGAGCAGGTCGCCCACCCGCTTGAGGACGTTGCCGCGGTCGGGGGCGGGGGTGGCGCGCCACGCGGCGAAGGCCTGCTGCGCCGCCTCCACCGCGCGGTCCACGTCCTCGCGGCCGGAGCGCGGCCAGAGGCCGATCAGGTCCGACTGCCGGGCCGGGTTGCGGTTCTCGAAGTATTCGCC
>DASUNJ010000075.1:0-3123 GCA_036277235.1 Thermoanaerobaculia bacterium
GGCCGCCGCGGCGTGTACGAACATCCCTTCGAGGCCCAGCTCGTCTCCATTGCCGCAGCGGCCCGCCGGCCGCTTCGTGGCGAGGACCCAGCGGCACTGGCAGGGGCTCGGCCCCGGGTTCGACAGGGATTCGAGCTGCCAGACCAGGGTGCGGGCGTCGCCGAGGAGCTGCGGGGCGCGTGCGGCGGTCCAGGCCGCCAGGTCCTGTTTCTGGACGGGCAGGGCGTCGAGCAGCCCGGCCAGCTCCCAGTCGATCACCAGGGCGCCGGGGGCGGAGGTCCCGGTGTCGAACCGGAAACGGCAGACCCGCGGCTCTGCGCACGTGAGGCGCACCTGCAGCGGCTCCGCGGGCGCCAGCGGCCGGCCCGCGCCGTCCAGCACCTGGAGCAGGTAGCTTGGGCCGTGGATGGGAATCCGGCGGAGAAACCCCCGCAGGCGCGCCACGGAGAGGCCGGGTTCCGGGGCCAGGCCGGTCCCGGCAACCGGCTCCCCGGCGCCATCCAGCACCGCCAGCACGGCCTTCGGGGGGCTCTCCCGCCAGAGGACATGGATGACGAGATCGGCGCCCTCGGCCTGGGCGCCGACGACGGAGACCGCCGGCTCCTGGGCGGCCAGGGGAGCGGCGGCGAGGGCGAGCCCCGGGAGCAGGGCGCGAAGGCAGCGGCGAAGTGACATGGCGTGAACCTCCTTTGGATAAAAAGGCAAACCCTCCGAAAGCGGGCTTTTCTCTAGAGTGGGCGCAAAGCGCCTCGCCAGTCCCTCATTCCCGTCTTCCCGCGAGTTGGACCCGACGGTAGACTCCGTCCTCATGGCAAGGTCCGGCGAGCCCGACAACCTGCGGACGGGAAAGCGGGTCTACTTGCGCCGGCCTCAGATCGGCGATGCCAAGGAGTTCCTGGAGCTGGTGCAGGCGAGCCGGCGCCTTCACCGGCCCTGGGTCCAGCCACCGAGCGACAGGAAAGCCTTCGGGATCTATGTGGAGAACGCGTGGTCGGTGCGCAGCGCCGGCTGCTTCATCTGCCTGCGGGAGGATCATGCCATCGTCGGCGTGGCGAACCTCAGCGAGATCGTGCGCGGGTTGTTCCAGAGCGCCTACCTGGGGTTCTATGGCAGCGCCCCCTATCTCGGGCAGGGGCTCATGCGGGAGGGAGTGGGCCTCGTGCTCCGGTACGCCTTCCAGGATTTGAAGCTGCACAGGGTCGAGGCGAACGTGCAGCCCGCCAACAGCCGGTCCCTGGCCCTGGTCAAAGCTCTCGGCTTCCGGAAGGAGGGGTACTCTCCCAGGTACCTCAAGATCTGCGGACGATGGCGGGACCACGAGCGCTGGGCCCGGCTCGCGGAGGATTGAGGCTACCCGGTCTCGCGGGCGATATTGCCGCGGAAGCGCAAGAAGATCCGCAGTCCATAGAGGAGCGCGACCGCAGCCAGGCCGGCGGTGAACCCCCACCAGAGGCCGGCCGGGCCCCATCCGGCGCGGAAGCCGAGGTACCAGGAGGAGGGGAAACCGATCCCCCAGAAGCCGAGGATCGCCATCACGGCGGGAAAGGTCGTGTCGGCGGCGCCGCGCAGCACTCCGGCCGCTACGACCTGGGCGCCGTCGAGCACCTGGAAGACCGCGGCGATGGGCAGCAGCGTCGCGGCCATCGCGATCACGGCGGTGTCGCTCGTGTAGAGCCGGGCGAGCGGAACGGGCAGAAGGCCGTAGAGCAGGGCGAAGAGGACCATGACGCCCATGCCCAGGAGCAGGCAGGCGGCGGCGGACCGGCGGGCGCCCGGCATGTCCTCCCTCCCGATCGCGTTGCCCACCCGGGCCGCGGCGGCGCCGGAGATCCCCAGGGGCACCATGAAGGAGAGGGCGGCCAGGTTGATGGCGATCTGGTGCCCGCCGAGCGCTTCGACGCCCATCCTCCCCATCAGGAGCGCCACGCCGACGAACAGGCCGAGCTCGATCGCATTGAGCGCGCCGATCGGGAGGCCGATCCGGAGCAGACGGAGGTGGCGCCGCACGGACACGGCTTCGGAGGTGAACCCGTGCCACCCCGGCAAATACCGGGCGAGGGTCCGGCGCGACGCATAGACGAGGTAGAAGAGCATCGTCCAACGGCTGAACGAGGTCGCATAGGCCGACCCTGCCGGACCCAGGGCCGGGGCTCCGAGGTGGCCGAAGATGAGGATCCAGTTGCCCACCACGTTGACCAGGTTGCCGATCACCATCGCCACGGCGGCGGGGCGGACCACGTGCACGGCCTGGAGCGGCTGGCGGAAGGCGAAGAACAGGAAGAAGGCCGGCGCCCCCCAAAGAGTGGCCCGCACGTACGCCGCGGCATCGTCGAGGACCGCGGCGGGCTGGCCCAGCAGGCGGAGAAGCTCGCGGATGTCCCAGAAGACGAATGCCAGGGGAACGGCCAGGGCCAGAGCGAGGACGATGCCGCGCTGCAGGTGCGCGGAGATCGCCCGGCTGTCCCCGGCGCCGTGAGCTTGTGCGACGAGAGGGTCCAGAGCCGTCAGGATCCCCGCGCCCGTCATCAGGAAAACGATCGTGGCAATGTGCCCCAGCGCGCCGGCCGCCAGGGCCTGAGCCGAGAGATGGCCGAGCATGATCGTGTCGACGACGCCCATCAGCATCGACCCGAGCTGCACGAAGGCCACGGGGGCCGCCAGACGCGCGGCTGCCAGGATCTCTGTCTTCAGGGGATTGGGAGAGGTCATCCTTGCGGTCCGTGACGGGATAACCTACTACAGTGCACGACGAACACATCGTAGGCAGCGAGCAGGTCGGCCTGACGGTCTCGGCCCTGGTGCGCGAGCTGAGCGCGGGGATGTCCTGGAGCCAGGCGCGCGAGCTCTGCCGCGGCGGGCGGGTCTGGGTCAACGGCTCGGCCGCGTTCGATCCGGCGCTCCGGCTGGCCGGGGGCGAGCGGGTGGAGATCCGGCGCGGCGCGGCCCGAAGCGCCTCCTCGGAGCTGGTGATTCACCTGGACCCCGACGTCGCCGTGGTGCGCAAGCCTGCCGGCATCCTGACCGTCCCCTTCGAGCGCCAGGACCGCGACACGCTCCTCGCCCTCGCCCGCGTGGCGATCCGCCGTATCGAAACGGCCCGAGGACTGCCGCCCAATCCGACGC
>DASUNJ010000076.1:0-12946 GCA_036277235.1 Thermoanaerobaculia bacterium
AGCGCCTCCTCCCCGCCTACGACGTCTTCCACGAAACCCGCTGGTTCCGTCCCGGGCCGCCCTCGTCTCCGCTGGAGATCGCCGGCCGGCGGGTGGGCCTCCTGGTCTGCGAAGACCTGTGGGACGAGGGCTATCCGGAGCACCCCGCCGCGGAGCTGGCCGCGGCCGGCGCGGACCTGCTGATCGCCATCTCCTCGTCCCCCTACCGCAGGGGAATCCTCGCCCGGCGCCTGGGCCATGCCGCCCGGACCGGCCTTCCCCTGGTCTACGTCAACGCGGTGGGCGCCAACGACGAGCTGATCTTCGACGGCCGCAGCTTCGTGACGGATTCGACGGGAGCCCTGCTCGCCCGTCTCCCCGCCTTCCGCGAGGCGGTGGAGGTAGTGGATCTCACAGCTTCGCCCCTGGAACTGGCCGCGGAGCCGCCGCTGGAGGAGGAGCTGTTCGAGGCGCTCACCCTGGGAGTGAAGGACTTCGCGGCGAAGAACGGCCTGCGCTCCGTTTTCCTGGGCCTCTCGGGAGGAGTGGACTCGGCCCTGGTGGCCTGCATCGCCGCCGCGGCGGTGGGACCGGGGGCGGTCACTGCCCTGGCGCTCCCCTCGCGCCACACCGATCCGCGCTCCACCGAATCTGCACGCGAGCTGGCCGCCGTCCTGGGGATCAGCTTCGAAGTCATCCCTCTGGACCCGCTCCATGCCGCGGCCCGCACCGCTCTCCTCGATGGCATTCCGGATGGCACGGTGGACGAAAACCTCCAGGCCCGTCTGAGAATGCTGGTCCTCACCGCCTGGGTCAATCGCCACGGCGGCCTCCTCCTGAACACCAGCAACAAGACCGAGCTGTCGCTGGGCTACGGCACGCTCTACGGCGACCTGGGAGGCACGCTGAGCGTGCTGGGGGACGTCACCAAGCCGGAGGTCTATGCCATGGCCCGCTGGGTGGCGGCGCACCGCGTGCCGATCCCGCCGTTCATCCTCGACCGTCCCCCGTCGGCCGAGCTGCGGCCTGACCAGGTGGACCCCTTCGACTACCCCACCGTGGCCCCCGCCGTCGAAGCCCTGGTTCAGGGGAATTCCCCGGACATTGAAGCCGCTCACTTCCACCGCCTGCTCCACGCCGCCGAGCACAAGCGCTGGCAGCACGGCGTGATCCTCAAGGTGAGCAACCGAGCCTTCGGAACGGGACGGATGATGCCGATCACGCGGCGGTGAGCGCCGGAGCCGGTCAGCCCATCAGGTACCCGAGGGTCAGGCCCAGCGCGACGAGGATGAAGTCGCACGCGCAGCCCCCGGCGAAGGCGGCAAAGAGCTCCTTGCCGGAGCGCCTGAGCGGGGCCGGCAGGCTCCGGGTGCGGACGACGACCGTGTCCGCCCAATCGTCGCCGAACCTCTGCTTCCGGGGGGAATTGCTGGCGGCCGCGTAGCCGACCAGCCCGAAGAAGAAGCTGTCGAGGCCGCCAGGCGGTGCCCCAGCGGCGCATACTCCACCGTCTCCTCGAAGGAGGCCGGCGCAGCTTCCGGTTCGAACGGCGGGAGCTCCATGTCACCTATTGTGGCCCGGCCGCGAAATGCATTTCCTGTGTGGGCACCTTGAGGTGCAGCAGGTGGGATAAAAAAACGGGGAGCGCCTTGGCGCCCCCCGGAGAGCCTTCACGGTATACTGCTGTTACTTCTGGGTCGTGCCATCGGTCCCGGGAGCGGCCGTCTCAGTCGGGGTGGGTCCCGTCTCAGACGGCTTTTTCTTGGTGGAGCGCCGGGGGTTCAGCCCGAACTCGGCCAGCTTCTCCGAGGTCATCCCGTACTTCCCGCGGACGAAGTTCTTGAGCCGCAGGAGCAGGTCCCGGGCGAGCGACGTGAGCTGATCCAGGTCCCGGCTCGCCTGCTGGAACTGGAACTTGTGATGCTTCTGCCGGACGTCCGCCTCTTCGATCCTCGCCACGGTGTCCGCGAGCGACTCGCGGTCCCCCTGGGCGTGCTCGAGGTCGTCAGCGTTCAGCTCTACCACCATGGTCGTGGTCCGGCACTCCTTGAGGAGGTCGGCGCGTGAGTTGGTAGCCATCTTCATTCTCTCCTTTCTTTCGTCCTTGCCGCCTAGCCCAGCACGCAGGCGAGGTCGTAGACGGCGTTCGTGAGCCCGGCCGCGCGGTGCCGGCCGGGACGGCCCGTGAGCGCGATGCTCACCTTCGGCCCTGTCTGGTTCACCGTCACCGGCTGCCGGCGGTGCGCCGCCACCTTCACGGCGAAGGCGACGAACGCCTCGGCTTCGAGGTAGCTGGCGAACCTGCGGGCGCGATGGATGCCGGGCATCCCCTCGCGCTTCGCCCAGCCGAGCTGCCGCGCCATCTCCTCCTGCACCCGTTCCGGCTTCAGCTCCAGCTTGTCGGGCAGGACCGCAATGGGCTCCTGCGTGGCATCGAACGTCAACATCTTGAATTGATTCATGCTGCTGCTCCTTCGGAAAAGCCCGAAGCCGAAATTGGCCTCGGACGAAGGTACCTAAAGCTTGCCGAGGATCGCCCCGGGCCTGCGGATCATCTCCGCGGCCTTGCGCGAGGCATCCTCCACGTCCGCCGCTTCCTCCACCGCCCTGCGGAAGTCCTGCAGCGCCATCAGCATCCGCACCTGATCCAGCGAGACCGGAAACGCCGCCTGAAGCTCCGCGATGAGCTCGCCGATCCGCTCCTCCTGATCGGTCCACAGGAACACCCGGGCCATGTCGAGCGAGCAGAGGGCCGCGTCGGCCAGGCGGCCCTGCTGCACGAGGTGCCGCTTCACCACCCCGAGATGCCGTTCCGCCCTCTCGTGCTCCCCCAGCGCCGCGGCGAGCCGGCCTTCGAGCCACTCGACGTCCAGCAGGGCGCGCCCGTCCGTCGTCAGGTCCGCGAGGGCCAGGCCCTCCTTCCTCAGGAAGAGCGCCTGATCCTTCGCACCGAGCACGGCCAGGCACACCGCAAAACCCAGTCTGCACCGCGCCGCCAGACCCGGCGAGCGCTCGCACGCCAGCAGCCCCCTGGCCTGGGAGAAGAGACGAACGGCCGCCTCCATCTGGCCGTCGTGGAAGCAGAGGAAGGCCAACCGGCACAGGCACGCGCCCTGCTCTTCGAACCTGCGCATCGCCCGGTGGACCGCCACGGCCCGCCAGAGCAGGGCGGCGGCCTCGTCGAACCGGCCCTGCGCCTCCCGCAGGCTCGCGAGCATCTCGCAGTAGCCGGCGCGCTCCGCGCAGCTCGGCGGACCCGTCAGGTAGTGGACCGCGGCCGCGAACTGCGCCTCGGCCGCAGCCCGCTCTCCCAGCAGCCGGAGCGCGTTGCCCTGGAGGCACCGCGAGCGCGCGAGGAGCCCGTGCACCCGCGCCGTGTCGAGCGCCGGGTAGGGCTGCTCCGCTACCAGCTGGGCCGTCCAGGCCAGCTCCCGCGCCCTGGCCGGAGACGCGTCCTGGCCGCGCTCGCTCTCGTCGAGCAGCAGCTCGGCCAGCTCCAGGCTGCGGAAGCGCTCCCAGCGCGCCGCCGTCTCGCGCCGCGAAGCCGCAACTGACAGGATCTCCCTCAGGAGCTGCCGCGGCTCCGCGGCGCCGCTCGCGGTGGTTTCCCCTTCGTTTTCAAGATCTTCCTCGTACATGCCTGCCTCACCTCCGGGTCAGTGGTTGGTTTCGTGAACCGCCTTCTTTGTCCTATGTACGACCCAGATAAGCTACACGTCTAGTGTTTGGTCCGTCAAGATCAAATTTGGACTCCTAGTTGGACGCACAAGACAATTACCAGAACCTTGATCTCCAAAGCAGTCTTCTCTATGCTCTACCAATGAGCGAGATCGAGGACGTGGGCCAGAATGGCGCGAAGGAGGAGATGGCCCGGCTCATGGAGCTGTTGCGGACCATCGTCAGGTTGCTCGGCTTCACGAACCGGGACGTCGAGCGGCGGGCCGGGCTCAACCATGCCACGGCGGTGAGGAACTTCCGTGGCGAGGGCGAGCCCAAGCTGGAATTCCTGCTCGCCGTCGTCAAAGCCATCGGCCTCGAGTACTGGGAGTTCTTCGAGATTGCCTATGCGGAACGAAAGGAGCCGAGCGACTCGGGCCAGAAGCTCCGGCGCCTGCTGTCGCAGTTCGTGCCGGCCTCCGCCCGGCCGGCGGAGAAACCACCTCTTGCGCCGCAGGAGCTGGAGGAAATGCTGGAGGAGATGCGGCGCGACATCCGCTCCCTGATCGAGAAGGCCTGAGTCAGGAGAACGGCTTCGCCGGCGTCTCGGGCCGGCTCTCCAGGCCGGGGCCGCCCGGCTCCAGCACGCTCTGCCGGACGGTCTCCACGCAAACCGGGCAACCCGCCAGCAGCACGCGCACCGCCAGCCGGACGGCCTCGGGCGAGAGGCTGCCTTCCAGCAGGACGCCGACCTGACGGGGGGTGAGATGGACGTGCTCTTTCATGGCGGATCCCTCCTTCAGGCGAACGGCAGCGGGCGGGGCCGGGGCCCCTGCGTTCGGAACCGGCGCCGCAGCGCCAGGCTCGCCGGCTCCACGTTGCGCCGCAGCGCGGGGTCGCTCCAGCGCGTCCCCCGCAGCGTGGCCGCGGCTTCGAAAGCGGCCGGCACGCCCGGAAACCCCGCTTCCAATTCCCTGGCGAGGCCTTCGACCTCCCCGCTCGCGCCCTGCTCGGCGAGCGCGAGAGCCAGGTCGAGGCTGGCGAACGCCGCCTCCGGAAGCCGGCCTTCGATCAGGTGGCGGCTGCGCACGGGCCGGAGCAGGGCGCAGGCCTCCTCGGCCTCGCCCAGCGCTCCCAGCGCCGCGCCTTCCAGACCGTAGAGGAACGTGGCCTCGGCCGGATCGTCCACCGTGCGGACCAGCTCCCGGCCCCTGCGCAGCAGGTGTCCCGCCTCGTCCGGGCACCCCAGGGAGGCGAACGCTCCGGCCAGGGTCAGGCAGGCGCGCGCCGCCAGCCACGGCCGGCCCTCGGCCGCGAGCAGCCGCAGGCCGCCCAGCAGAGAACCGGTGCACTGCGGCAGCAGGCCCGCCTCGGCCTGGAGCAGGCCCAGCAGCGCCAGCGTCTCTCCCTCCTCGGCGCGCCGCCGCGCCGCCGAGAACGCGGTGGCCGCCCCTTCCAGATGGAACGCCCCCTCCTCCAGCCGGCCCTGCTCCCAGCGCACCAGCCCCACGGCGCGCCGCAGCCGCGCCAGCTCCGGCAGCGGCGCCAGGAGGAAGCCCTCCTGGGCGAGCGCCTGGAGCGCCTCCTCCAGCTTGCCGGCCAGCCGCCGGGCGTTGCCCTTGAGAAGGCCGGCGCGCAACAGCGCCTTGCGCAGCCCGGCGTCGTCGAGCGTCCTGCCCGCCAGCCGCGCCGCCAGGAACGCCAGGTGCTCCGCGAGCTCCGGCTCCCGCAGCTGCTCCTGCCGGCTCCGCCCCAGCAGCGGTCCCACCAGCAGGCCCTCCTGGAAAGGAGGCTCGTCCAGCAGCTCGAAATGCTGCTCCCGCGGCCGCGCCAGCAGCTCATCGACCAGCCCGTCGACCGGAATCCCGGCATCGCACTCCTCGTCGAGCAGAATCCCGAGCCCGAGCGCCGGCAGGGCCAGGTTCGTGCCGTGACGCTCCAGCAATGCGGCCTGCGCCCTCTCCCGGCACGGCGAGCAGCTCAGCAGGTGGTACAGCATCGCCTCCTCCCCGAGATCGAGGTCGTCGCCGGGATAGAGGGCCGAGAGGATCTCCAGGTGGGTCTCGCCCCTCACGCCCTCATCCATGGCCCGCGCCTCCCAGCCGGTGGAGCGGCTTGCCGCTCAGGAAGAAGTCCGTGTTCATCTTGAGGTAAGCTAGGTGAAAGCTCATGACGTCACTTCCAGGTCGGTGCCCTGGATCGCCGCCAGCCGGCCGGCCAGGAGCGCGCATTCGAGGCAGCTCCGCAAGTGCCTGCGCAGGGCAGTCGCGCTCTTCGCCTCCAGGGCACCTTCGAGCAGCTTCCTCATGTCCTCCGGGTCCGCATGGCGCCGGAGCCGGCGAGCTGTTTCCGTCGTGCTCACGAGATGAAAGCTCTTGCCCTTCATTCCTTGATCGGCCTGGCGACGCAGATTCTCCAGAATCCGGCATTCTGGCGACGTTTCTGCGCTGCCCGCCGCTCCTTTCGGAGGCCAGCATGCACTCTTGTTAAATTCCGGACGCGCCTCCCTCGCTTTTTTGTGAAAACGCAATTATCCTGCGGCGTGCCCGAGGGGATGGCGGCGTGTGACTTCTCAAAATTGTCACGCCCCTCGCGCGCCGCGCACTTCAAACGGATGGAACGATCCGGAGACCCGACTGCATGACGATCAGGCCAGAGCTGCGCCAGCGCGTCCTCAAGTTCATCGTCGAGTTCAAGGGGCTGATTCAGAAGACCGTGGCCGCCCTGATCGGCCGCAAGTCGGCCTACTACCTGCTTTCCAAGACGGACAGGGCTCCCATCGACGAGGACACCTTCCGCGAGACGCTCGCCGCCCTCAAGGCCCGGCCCGCCCATGCCGCGGTCACCGCGGGCTGGATCGAGTCCATGAAATCCCTCGACCAGGCGGACGGCCCGACTCCCGAGGAGCGCGACGAGATCGAGATGGCCCTCTTCCGCGAGAGCCAGGACCGCCGCGCGCTCTACTTCCAGCTCGCCCGCCGGCTCCGTGACCTCCCACCCCTGGAGGGGTACCCTGAGCCCGGACACCGGGAGCCCTTGCGCTGGTTCGCCCGCTTGCAGCTCAAGGCGCTCAAGGCGCTCGAAACCGAAGAGGAACGGCTCGCCGTCGTCCAGGAGTGCCGCGAGTACCAGCACTGGGCCCTGATGGAGATTGTCGCGGAGGAGTCCCCCGAGGCCGCTTCGCGCGGCCTGGAGGAGGCGGCTTTCTGGGCTCGCCTCGCCGTGGAGATCGCCGAGCGGGTGCGCGGGCCGGAGGAGTGGGTCAGCCGGGTCCGCGGGTATGCCGGGCTTTTCGGGCCGAACACGCTCCGCGTGGCCGGCGAGTTGGACCTCGCCGATGTCCGCCTCGAAGCGATCAAGCCCTTGTGGCTGGCGGGCTCAGACCCAGATCAAGTCCTCGACCCCGGCAGGCTGTTCGACATCGAGGCCTCCCTGCGCCGGGCACAGCGCCGGTTTGATGAGGCGCTTGACCGATTGGCGGATGCCCGGCCGATCAGCCACAATCCGGCGCGGGTGCTGATTAACCAATCGAGCATTCAAGCGGTCATGGGTGAGCATGAGGGCGCCCTGGAATCCCTGCGCGAAGCCAAGCCTTTAGTGGAGCCGCAACGCGATCCTCGTTTGTTCTACATACTGTGCTTCAATACCGCCGTGGTCTATACCCATGTGGGAAACTTTGCTGAAGCCGCTGCGCTCTTGAAGGCGGTGCGGCAGGTTGTCGCCGCCAGGGGAGACGAAAACGAAATCCCGCGAGTGAACTGGTTGCGGGGACGTATTGCCGCCGGGCTGGGCCGGAATAATGAAGCACGCGCACTGCTGGAACAGGCGTTACGCCAGCTCAAGCGCAAGAAGCTTTGGTATGACGTGGCCCTCGCGCTGTTGGAGCTCGCCGCCCTGCTCCTTCACGAAGGAAAGACCGCGGAAGTCAAGGCGCTGACTTCGACGCTGGCCGAAATTTTCGAGTCCAAGAAGGTGCATGCGGAAGCCCTGATCGCCCTGGGGATCTTCAAGGATGCGGTAGAACGGGAGGCAGCGGACGAAGAGCTCGCCCGCCGCGTCCTTACCTTCCTCTTCCGCGCCGGTTATGACCAGGACCTCAAGTACGAGTCATGACCGCGGCTTGCATCCGCCGTTGGGGTCCATGATGCACCCTTCGTCCGTCTGCGGCGCCGGGGCACACCGGCCATCAGGGTCCATGATGCACCCCCCGTCGCTCCAGATGGACGTGAGGAGCGACCAGACCTGGCTCACGAAGGCTGGCCGGCCGGCGACGAGGGCGGCGGTGAGGGTGAGGGCGACGAGAGCTTTGCGCATGAAAAAACCTCCGGCACGGCTCCAGGTCCGGACCGATCTGGCCCGCGGACCGCGCGGGCCTAGTTTGTGATTTTTCGTAGTCCCGTGCCAGTGGAGGGCGAAGCGATGAACCGCGACTGCATCAAAATACGTCTCTTTCGGGCGGCCTCGGGCAAGACCCAGGAGAAGCTCGCCCAGGACATGGGATCGGACGCGAGCAGCCTCGCGCAGTGGGAGCTCGGACTGCACGTCCCGGCTACCGAGCAGGTGAAGCGGGCAGCGGAAGCGGCCGGCCTTACCCTTGAATGGGCTGATGAGGTGCTCGACGTCATAGAGCGCCACGGGCGGAAGCGGCTACGGCCGGGCCAGGGGGCCGACGACATCTTCGCCGAGGTCGGGAAGACCGCCGATACCTCGGCCAGCCAGGTCGTGCAGCGCCTGCTCAGCCTGCCGCCGCGGCCTGCCCCGCCGAGGCACGAGGACCGCCTGCAGGCCCGCGCACAGTTGCCGCGCCTCGCTAAGCTCACCCCGGCCGAACGAGCGGCTGTGGTGCGGCTCGGGAGGGACTACCAAGCCTGGGCGCTCTGCATTGAAGCGGGTGAGGCTTCGGCGGAAGCCGTCTCTAAAAGCACTCAGGAGGGAACCTTGCTGGCCGAAATGGCCGAAGAGCTCGCATCGCTGATTGAGGGCCTCCCGGGGTGGCCCGAGGCCGTCAAGAGCCACGCTGTCGCCTACAGGGCAAATGTGCTGCGGGCATCCGGGAAGGTGAAGGACGCCAGAGTGTTATTCGAAGAGGCGAAGCGCCTCGCCAAGGCTGGCTCGGACCCCTACGGTGTGCTCGATCCTGGGCGGCTACTCGAGTTCGAGGCCTCGCTGTGCCGCGCCGAACGCCGGCTCAAGCCGGCCTTGAAGCTGCTCGACGCCGCGGCTGCCATAGGGCATTGCCCGGCGCGCGCACTGATCAACAAGGGCGCCACGCTGGCGGTGATGGGCGAGTACGAGGAGGCGATCAAGACGCTCCGGAATGCCAAGCCGCAGGTGGAGCGCGAGGGCGACACGCGGCTCGCCTACATGTGGCGATTCAACCTCTCGGTAAACCTGACCCATCTGTCAGAATTTGAGGAGGCCGAGCAGCATCTGCAGGAGGTGCGGCGGCTCGCCACCGAGAGAGGGGACGAGATCGAGCTGATTCGCGTGACATGGCTGGAGGGGCGGCTCCTCCTCGGCCTGGGCCGGCGCGCGGCGGCGCGCTTCTACCTGGAGCAGGCCGCCGGACAGTTCGAGGCGAAGGAACTGTGGTACGACGTGGCGCTCGCCCGGCAGGAGCTGGCGGGCCTGCTGCTCGAAGAAGGTCGCACGGCCGAGGTGAAGGCCCTGACCCCGGCGCTGGCCGCGGCCTTCGAAGCCGAGGGGGTGTACCTTGAAGCCCTGAAGGCCCTGCGACTCTTCCAGGAGGCCGTGGACCGCGAACAGGCCACCGCCGAACTCGCCCGCCGGGTGCTGCGCTTCCTCTTCCGCGCCCGGCACGACCCGGCCCTGCGGTACGCGTCCTGACCCCGAAGCGGGCATACCTATCACCTTTTCCCCGACTGTAGAGACGCCCCGTGGGGCGTCTCCTCCGAGGGCAGGCCACCTATCAGGGAAGGTAACAGATCGGTGAACGGGTCAACGTACCAGCAGCCGTCCCAGGAACATCGGATCCACCGCGGACCGGTTGTGGCCTCTGGAAGGACGTCGCCGCTGCGGAGACGCCCCACGGGGCGTCTCTACAGTCGGGGAAAAGGGCTGTGACCGAAAACCAACCCGTCACCCCGGGCAGCCGTTCGGGTCCATCCCACAGCCAACGTCCGCCCGCGGGGTGGGAAGGCATCTGCCGCTGGGGTCCATTCCACAGCCCTCGTCCGTCCGCGGAGCCGGGGCGCATCGTCCGTCGGGGTCCATGATGCAACCGGCGTCGCTCCAGGCGGCGGTGAGGAGCGACCAGACCTGGTCGAGGACGGACGGCTGGCCGGCGGCAAGGGCGGCGGCGAGGGTCACGGCAAGGAGGGTTTTCCGCATGGCGTGGAATCTCCGGCGCGGTGCGGGATGCGGACCGCTGAGGCCCACGCGCCCGCGCTCAATTCATAGAGTGCTCCAGGACCCCTCCCCGGCCCTCCCCCGCTGCACGGGAGAGGGAGCCCCCGCCCATGCCGGCAAGATGCCGGCGCTCCCAGGGGAGAACCGGGCCAGGCGACACCGGAGCGCGCAGATTTGTGATTTCTCACAACTCTTCGACATTTTCGCCATTCGCGAATAATTCCGAGCGCCCGCAGCGGATGCCGTGGCGCTCCCGGAAATCCTCGAGCTCTTCGCGCACCACCTCCGCGACGAGGTTGCGCAGCCTCTCGTGCCGGCGGCGGGACGGCGGCAGGGGCACGGCGAACGCCTCGGCCAGCAGCTCCTGCAGGGAGACGTTCAATGCCCGGGCCATGCGGTCGAGGTGGCGCAGGCGCAGCTCGGTGCGGCCGCGGAGCATGTTGCTGATCGTGCCATGGCCGACGCCGATCTCCCTTTCGAGGTCGCGGATGGAGCGCCCGCTGCGCTCGACGAGCACCTTCAAGGCTTCCCGCAGGCCTTCGAGATCGCGCATCAAGGCCATTCTTCCGCAGGGCGCCGCGGCGAAAGCTCCTCCTTCGCAGTGTTCTGGGAATACGAAATCTCGGGGCCGCCCCGCGCCGCCTGCCAGCCTGGGCCGAGCCCCGGCCCACCCGGGAGCGGGAGTGTGAACTTTCACAATTGAGTCCAAGTGCGATCTCCCTGCCTCGCGCGCCGTGGAGAATTTCCGGCGCCATGAACAGACAAGACGCAGGGAATCGGCGAATCTTCTTCTCCACTCATCCCCTCTCCGACGTCTCCGGCTTCTCGTTCCGGGCTCTGCCCCGGCTGCCGCCGGGCGAGTACGAACGTTTTGTGAAAGCGTGGAAGCTGCTCGGCTCGGGCGGCGTCGTGGCGCTGGTACGGGAAGGCGACATGGCTGTGACCGGAGCAGGCGTGTGCGAGGCGCTGCTGGCGCGGAGCTGGGCGGTGCGCTACCTCAATGCCGAGGAGATGCTGCGTCTCGCCACGGTGGCGCAGGAGGTGGCTGGCGGGCTCGGGACGAGGGACCTGGGCAGGGCCGGGGTGGCCGGCCTTCAGGCGCGGGCCTGCGGCGAGCTCGGCAACGCGCTGCGGGTCGCGGGCCGCGCCGCGGAGGCGGAGCCCGCGTTCGAGGAGGCGTTCGATCTGGAGGGCGAGCACGGCGATCCGTATCTGAACGCGCACCTCCTCCACATGAGGGCGACGCTCTACGGCCGGTCGGGAGATCCCGGTTTCGCGGCGCAGCTCCTGGAGCTGGTGAGCGGGTTCTACGACGACTCGGGCGAGCGGTACCTGGGCGGCCGCACCCGGATCACCCAATCGATCTACGCGGCGCACACGGGGCAGGGAGACGCAGCCCTGAGGCTGAACGAGGAAGGGCTCGCGCAGATCGGCCGCGCGCAGGACCCGGCGCTGGCGATGACGGCGCTCCACAACCGCCTGCTCCTGCTGCTGCGCCTCGGCCGCAAGCAGGAGGCGAAGCGGGCGATCGATTCCTGGGGCGGCTTCGCCGCCGACGGGCCGGTGGCCCTGCGGCTGCGCTGGATGGAAGGGAGCATCCTGCGGTCCCTGGGGGAGCTGGAGGAGGCGGAAGCGGCGCTACGGCAGTCGCGCGACGGGCTCTCCATCCTGGGGCTCAAGCGCTTCACGGCCATGGCCTCGCTCGAGCTCGCGGCGGCGCTGCTGCTCCAGAACCGCTACCACGACGCGCAGGCCGAGGCGCTGACCGCGCAGAGGATCCTGCTCGGGATGGCGGACCGGGAGCGGTATTTCGGAGTGCTGATGGTCCTCGACGCCGCGTTCAGCTCCGGCGGCGTGACGGCGGAGCTCGTGGAGCGGGCGTTGGCGGCCCTGCGCTGAGCCAGGCCACAGAAACGCGTCTACCCGCCGGGTAGCAGTGCCCACCCATCGGGGAGAGGGCTCTACCCGTGGGCTGGAGGAACTTCGCGCCGGGGAGAGGGCTCTACCCCACGGGTAGAGGGGTCTACCCTCAGGGGAGAGGCGTCTACCCCTCGGGGAAAGGGCTCTACCCCTCGGGGAGAGGGCTCTACCCCAGGGGGAGAGAATCTACCCGAGGGGGAGCCATGACTACCCGATGGGTCGCCGCACCTACCCGGCGGGTAAAGGAGTCTACCCCACCGTTTTCGGGGCAGCCAGCGTGGTGGCCGGTGCGGGTCCCGCCGCCTGCGGTACGATCCCCCGCCAGGAGGCTAGCCCATGGACTTCTCCATCCCCGATCGCGTGCGGGAGATCGCCGGAACGATCCGCTCCTTCCTGGACAGGGAGATCGTCCCCCTGGAGCGCCAGCTCTTCGCCCGCGGCTTCGGCGCGGTCACGGGGGAGCTCGACCGGCTGCGGGACGAGGTGCGGCGGATGGGCCTGTTCTCTCCCCATCTGCCCAAGGAGTGGGGCGGCGGCGGGCTGACGCTGTTGGAATTCGCCCACGTCAGCGAGGTGCTGGGCCGCAGCCCGCTCGGCCATTACGTCTTCAATTGCCAGGCGCCGGACGCGGGCAACATGGAGCTGCTCCTCCAGCACGGGTCGGACGAGCAGCGCGAGCAGTGGCTCCGCCCCCTGGTGCGCGGCGAGGCGCGGAGCTGCTTCGGCATGACCGAGCCCGACTTCGCGGGCTCCAACCCGGTCTGGATGGGCACCACCGCCCGCCGCGAGGGCGACGACTACGTCCTCGACGGCCGCAAGTGGTTCACCTCCTCGGCCGAGGGCGCCGCCTTCTGCGTGGTCATGGCGGTCACCTCCCCCTCCGGCAAGCCTCACTCCCGGGCGAGCATGATCCTGGTCCCCATGGATGCCTCCGGCTTCGTGATCGTGCGCAACCTGCCGGTCATGGGCGAGACGGGCGAGGGGTGGATGAGCCACGCCGAGGTCCGCTTGGAGGGGGTCC
>DASUNJ010000077.1:0-8073 GCA_036277235.1 Thermoanaerobaculia bacterium
GATGTCGCGCCGCATCTCCTCCAGCATTTCCTCCAGCTCCTGCGGTTGAAGAGGAGGCTTCTCCGCCGGGCGGGCGGTCGCCGGCACGAGCTGCGACAGCAGGCGCTGGAGCTTCTGGCCCGAGGCGCTCGGCTCCTTCCGATCCGGGTAGGCCAGCTCGAAGAACTCCCGGTATTCGAGACCGATCGCCTTGACGACGGCCAGCAGGAACTCCAGCTTGGGCTCACCCTCGCCGCGGAAGTTCCTCACCGCCGTGGCATGGTTGAGCCCGGCCCGCCGTTCGACGTCTCGATTCGTGAAGCCGAGCAACCTGACGATGGTCCGCAGCAGCTCCATGAGACGGGCCATCTCCTCCTGCGCGCCAATCTGGTCCACTTCCGGGGTCTTGCTCATTCGAAGAGTGTAGAGAAGTCGATCGCGGAGATCAAGATCCGGCATTTGCCGCGCGTGGTACAAAAAATAGGACCAAAATATATATTGACGGACCAAATGATAGAAGGATAGCCTGTCTGGGCCGTACAAGGGAGACAGAAGGCAGCTCATGGATCAACACCACCGACCAGGACGGGAGGCAGGCATGCACGAGGAACAGGTTGACAAGGAAGAAGAGGAAACCGCCACGAACGGCGGTGCGGAGCCGCGGCAGCTAATGAGGGACATCCTGGCGGTCGCGGCTTGCCGCCGCGAGACGGCGGCCCGATGGGAGCGCTTCCGCAGCCTGGAGCTGGCCGAGCTGCTGCTCGAGGAGGGCGAGCGCGACCAGGACGCACTTCCGGCCAGATCGCGGGAGCTTGCCTGGACGGCCCAACTGGTGGCGGAGCAGCCCTACCCGGCGCCGGCCATGGCGCGGGCGCACGGGATCCTGGTCCGCTCCCGCTGCCTCCAGGGCACCGCGCTCCGGCTTCTGGGGGAGCGGGCCGCAGCCGAGGCGCAGTTCCAGATCGCGGTCCACTACCTGACGGGTCCGCCGACCGCCGCGGAGCGCGCCTGGTACTGCGCGCAGCTCGCGAGCTTGCGGGAGTCGCAGGGCCGGTTCGACGAGGCCGCCGCCCTGCTCTCGCGGGCCGTGTGGATCCACCGGTCGGCGCGCAGGTTCGAGGAGCAGGGAGCGTGCCTGTGCCGTTTGGCGTTCCTCTGCTTCCACGAGGGGCGGATGGAAGCGGCAAGCCGCGTCTTCTCCCAGGCGAGGGGGCTGCTGTCGTTCGAGCGGTCGCCGGGCCTTGCGGCGCGGTGCAGCCTGGGCTTTGCCGTGTGCCTGGCCGTGCTCGGCGAGACGGATCAGGCGCTCTTCCTGAGGAAGGAGGGCCTGGCCCTCGCGGACCGGACGACGGACGGGCGCGATCTGCTGGACGTCGAGTGGCTCGAAGGCCGGCTCGCGGCGGCCCTGGGGGAGCACGAGAGGGCGGAAAGGCATCTGGGCGTGGTGCGGCGGCACCTCGTGCAACAGGGCCGCTTGATCGACGCGGCCCTGTGCTCGCTCGACATCGCCCGGGTGTTCCTGGGGACCGGCCAGGAGGAGCGGATCGGCGAGCTTATCGCGGAGCTGCAGGCGGGGTTTCCGGTCTCGTTGGACCAGGTGCGGATGCTGATGGCGCTGCAGGACTTCCGCAGGGCGGTGGCGAACGAGGAGGACGTGGACGATGCCTCCCGGACGGCCGCGGAGCTGATCCGCAGGCCCGGGGCGATCCTCCACAAGTTTTGAGGACTTCCGTCCGAGGTCAAATGTCCGCGGTCAATATCGACCCGGACGTTTCAGAAGGAGAGCAGTCATGATGCAGGAAACGCAGTTGCCGGACAAGCTGGAGCTGAAGCCGGAGCGGGTGCAGCAGGAGATGGCTCGGCAGCTCGGCTGGGCCGAGCGCAAGAGTGTGCGCGGCATCCACCGGACCCGTGTTTTCGACAATCCCGTCGAGGCCGAGGCGTTCGCCGCCTTCGCCCTCAAGGCGGCGCGCCGCCGCCGGCAGCCGGTCACGGTCAGCCAGTGGGAGGGGCAGGTATCGATCACCTTGAAGGGCCGCGCCGGACGCGGCATCGAGGCAGGGCTCACGGATGCCGTCTACGACCTGGCCTGCGTGCTGGGTTGAGCCGGCGAGAACAAGCAACAGCAAGAAAGGAGAGTAGAAGATGAGCACCGCATCACGCGCCGGCCTCCTCGGAGAGTGCCGGACCACGATCGCAGTGGTGGAGTTGAACACCGACGACCTCGAACACGCCCAGGGGGACCGCCAGCTGCTCGCGGCCACCGTGGCGAGCATCGAAGAGGCGGACGTCCGGCAGAAGCACCACAAGTTCCAGTTCCAGCAGGCGAGCCGGGACCTGGAGCAGCTCACGCTGCTCGCCCGGGACCTGCTCCTGCGGCTCAAGAACGTCGTCCGCGGGAAGTACGGTATGGCCGCGGAGAAGCTGGCCGAGTTCGGGCTGAACCCCCGGCGTTCCAAACCGAGGGCCGCGGAGGTCCCGACCGAGACCGTGAAAAAGCCGCCTGAGACGGGCCCTAACCCGCCGCAGACGGCCGACTCCGGAACCGAAGCCACGATCCAGAAGTAGCAGCAGTATACCCTGAAGGCACCAGACCGGCCGGTTCCCGCGAGGGGGCCGGCCGGTGTATTTTAAAGGGGGGACGGCAAAAAAAGGGGCCGCCCTCCGGAGAGAGCGGCCTAGCGGCAATTCTGACTCCCATAGAGCAAGGGTCCTGCCACAAACGCAAGTCTTTGAAAACAAAAGAGAGCCTCCAAAATAGCGCCGTGAAAGGGGTCAATCGTTGACCCTTTTGGCTCTGGGTTTGACCCAGCTTCGGCTCAGGGATTGACCCGCAGGGGTCCGGAGCGGTTAAACCCTACCCCTGCAAGATTTGCTGGACGCACAGCCCGTTGTGCGTTACCATTTCCCTCATGTTCAAAGCAGTTTGGCTGTACTTTGGGGCATTGCTCCTGGGAGCGGCTCTGAGTACGGCCCAAGTGGCACCCCCTGGGTCCGCCTCCGGAAGCGCCTCTGGAAGCGGTTACCGGCTCGGCCCGAAGGACCTCATCGAGATTCGTGTGCTGGAGCTGCCGGAGCTGGCGAGCCTGGAGCGCCGCGTCTCGGAGAAGGGCACGATCAACCTGCCCTTCCTCGGCGAGGTGACCGTGGCCGGCCTGACCGACGCCGAGCTGGCGGCGCGCATCAAGGCGGAGCTGGAGCGGGAGATGCTGCAGCGCGCCTCGGTCGCGGTGCAGGTGCGCGAGTTCCGCGCCCGCCCGATCGCGGTGATCGGCGCGGTGCAGCGGCCGGGCAACCTGGAGTTCGCCGGCCGCTGGACGCTGCTGGAGGCGATCACCGCCGCCGGGGGCTTGAGCGACAGCCATGGCCGGACGGCCTACATCCTGCGCCACGCGGACAACGGCCTCTCCGACCAGATCGCGATCGACCTGGACGACCTGTTCGTCCGCGCCGATCCGCGGATGAACATCCCGATCTTCCCGAACGACCTGATCAACATCCCGATCACGCTGGAGGTGACGATCTACTTCCTCGGCGAGGTTTCCCAGCCGGGGGCGTTGACCTTCAAGAGCACCGAGCGGATGACGGTGCTGACCGCCGTGTCCCGCGCCGGCGGCCTGACCGACCGCGCCGCGCGCAAGATCTTGATCCGGCGCGAGGACGCGTCGGGCAAGCCGCAGGAGATCGAGGTCGATTACAAGCGCCTCGTCGCGGGCAAGGATCCGGACGTCCAGCTCCGGGCCGGCGACGTAGTGGTGGTAAAGGAGTCCTTCTTTTGAGCGGCCCAACCCTCTTCGACCGCTCCGGGGCCGACCTTCAGCCCCGCGAGCAGAGCACCTCGGAATTCAACCTCGGCGAGTGGCTGCAGGTCCTGCGGCGGCGCTGGCTGCTGCTGGCCGCCGCCGCGGTGATCGGCCTGGCCTCCGCGGCCGTCCACTACGCCATGACCCCCAACCTCTACGTGGCCACGGCCGTGCTGCAGATCGAGCGCCGCAGCCTGACGCCGCTGGTCGGCAGCCAGACTCCCTGGCTGGAGGATTGGTGGAACATGGAGTATTACCCGACGCAGTACAAGCTGCTGGAATCCCGCGGCCTGGCCGAGCGCGTGGTACACAACCTGCGGCTGGCCGAGGACCCGTTCTTCAACCCGGGAGGCAAGCCCCTGCCCGCGGACGCCCTGGCGGGGGTACCCACGGCCGAGGCCGACCTGGCCGACCTGACGGTCCTGGGCGGCCTCGCGAACCGCCTGCGCGGCGGGCTGTCCGTCGAGCCGATCCGCCAGACCCAGATGGTGACGCTGACCTACCGCTCGACGAACCCCGAGTTCGCCGCCCGCGCGGTCAACGGCTTCGCCGAGGCCTTCATCGACTGGGGCATCGAGAACCGCTCCACCACGGCCGGCAACGCCTCGACCTTCCTCTCTTCCCAGATCGACACCCTGAAGAAGGAGATCGGGGACAAGGAGGCGCAGCTCCAGAACGTCAGCCGGACGAGCAACATCGTCGAGCTCGAATCCGGCTCCAACGTCACCATGCAGCGCCTGGAGGCGCTCAACAAGAGCTACAGCGACGCCCTGCGCAACCGCATCGAGAAGGAGGCCCGCTACCGCGAGCTGCTCTCGGGGCCCAAGGAGGCCATCGCCGAGTCGCAGTCCGACGGGCTGGTGACCGACCTCAAGCGCAAGCAGCTCGAAATGGAGCGCGACTACGAGATCGGGCTGAAGACCTACAAGAAGGACTTCCCCAAGATGCTCGAGCTCCAGGCTGCCATCGAAAAGGGGCGGCAGCACCTGGCCGGCGTGGTCGAGGAGATGGTGGACAAGGCGCGCAAGACTTCCTATGCCGAGTTCCAGACCGCGCTGCGCGAGGAACGGGGGCTGCTGCAGGAGATGCGGGGCCTCAAGGCGGAGGCCCTGGACGAGAGCTCGGCATCGGCGGAGTACCGCAACCTGACCCTGGAGGCCGACACGCGGCGCAACCTGCTCGACCAGGTGCTCAAGGCGCAATCCGAGACCGACGTCACGGCGCGGCTCCAGGGCACCCGCGAGTCGAACGTGCGCATCGTCGACCGCGCGCTCGCCCCGGGCGGACCGGCGAGCCCGAACCTCAAGCAGGACCTCTCCTCCGGCCTGCTGATCGGGCTGCTCGCCGGCCTCGGGCTGGTGCTGCTCCTGGAGTACATGGACCGCACGGTGAAGACCGCCGAGCAGCTCGAGCGGCTGCTGGGGCTGCCCGCGCTGGCGGTCATCCCCGACATCACGGACACCGGGTCTTCCTACGGCGGCTACCGCTCCTCCTATGGGTATGGCGGGGGCTCTGAAGGGGGTGCCGAGGCCGGCGGAAAGGCCTCGCGCCGCTGGCTGGAGAAGAAGAAGTCCGACACGGCTGTCAGCCGCATCGAGCTGGTGCCCCATGAGGGGCCGCGGCTCGCGGTCTCCGAGGCCTACCGCTCGTTGCGCACCGCGCTGCTGCTGTCGAGCGCCCACGAGCTCAAGGTGGTGGCCGTGACCTCGGCGGTGGCGAGCGAGGGCAAGTCCGCGACCGCCACCAACCTCTCCGTGGTCATGGCCCAGCTCGGGCGCCGCGTCCTGATCGTCGACGCCGACCTGCGCAAGCCCCGGCTGCACGAGGTGCTGCAGGTCTCCAACCGGGCCGGGCTGGTGAGCTACCTGACCGGCAACGCGGATTTCGAGAGCATCATCTCGCGCACCTCGGTGCCGAACCTCTTCGTCATGCCCGCGGGGCCGAATCCGCCGAACCCGTCCGAGCTCCTCGCCTCCGACCGGATGCAGGAGCTGGTGCGGATGGCGCGCTCGCGCTTCGACTTCGTGGTCATCGACACGCCGCCGATCCTGCCGGTCACCGACGCCGCCCTGGTGGGCACGCTGGTGGACGGCGTGACGCTCTGCCTGCGGGCCGGCAAGGTGACCCGCGACGAAGCCCGCTCCTGCCGGGACCGGCTGCAGTTCGCCGGCATCAAGGTGCTCGGCGTGGTGCTCAACCGCCACTCGTCCGCGCAGAGCGGGTACTCGGGCCGGCGTTACCAGATGTACGAGACCTACGGCGGCTCCTTGGCAGGTTCTGGGGCGGGTGAGCCGAAGGCCGGTTCTGCCGCCTGATGATCGACCTGCACTGCCACCTCCTCCCGGGCATCGACGACGGTCCGAAAACCCTGGAGGAGGCGACCGCGATGTGCCGGCAGGCCTTCGAGGACGGTTGCCGGGCCATGATCGCCACGCCGCACCAGCGGCGCGGGCGCTGGTGGAACAGCGACCGCGAGCAGATCGCCCGTCTCGTGCGGGACCTGCAAGCCGCGGTGGGCACGAAGATGCGGATCCTGGTGGGCGGCGAGGTACACGTGGACTCCGAGCTGCTCGCCGAGGTGGAGAAGCTGCCCGGGGGCGGCATCTGCACCCTGGCCGGCTCGCGCTACCTGCTGATCGAGCTCGACGACCGCGGCCGCGCCGGCGAGGCGATCAGCCTGGTACACGAGCTGACGGTGGCAGGCTGGATCCCCGTGGTGGCCCACCCGGAGTTCATCCCGTGGCTGGCCGGGGACCTGGAGCTGACGGCGCGCCTGGCGGCGCTCGGCGCGCGCGTGCAGGTGACGGCGATGAGCGTGACCGGCGACTTCGGCAAGGGTCCGCAGGCCGATACGCACGCCCTGCTCGAAGCGGGGCTCGTGCACTTCGTGGCCAGCGACTGCCACGGCACGCAGCGCCGTCCCCCCGGCCTGGGGCGCGCGTACCAGATGATCGCCGGCCGCTGGGGCGCCGATCTGGCGAAACGGCTGGTGTCCGACAACCCGCGGGCAGTGGTGCAGAACCGGCCGCTCCCCGAAGCAGAGCGCCCCGAGGCGTCCGAAGCATGAAGAGCAATGCGATCCTCCTGGCCCTGATCCTCCTGGCCCTGCCTGCCGCGGGGGCCGTGGATCCGTTCTACCAGAGCCTGCTCCGCGAAGGCGTCCTGGCCTTCGACCGCGGCGATTACGCCGCCTCGTCGCGCACCCTGCGGATCGCCTGCTTCGGCATGCTCGACGAGCCCAGGGCGCTGGCCGGCTGCCTCTCGCGCCTGGCCCTGGCGCAGGACCGGAACGATGACTCCGACGGCTTCCAGGACACCTTCCGCCGCCTCGCCGAGGTGGAAGAGCGCTTCCAGGCCTATACCGGCGCTGAGCTGCCGGCCGAGACCCGCGCCGCGCTGGAGCAGCGGCTGGTGGCCCGCATCCCGGCCGCCACGCTGCGCTCGATCCCGGTTTTCCGCCCGCTGGCCGACCGCAAAGAGGTCGAATCGGCCGAATCGGCCCAGTCCACCAGGCCGGCCGATCCGAAGCCGCGGCGCGGCCAGGCCGATCCGCCGCCGGCGTCCTCCCCCCCGCGGGTGACCGCGGCACCTGCACCGGCCGAGTCGACCCCCACGGGGCCGGCCGAGCCGCGCGTCCTCACGGCCGCGGAGCGCGACAAGATGGCCGAGGCGCGCAGGCTGCTGGGCCAGGAGAGCAAGGTCAAGGACCTGAGGCAGGCCTACGACCTCGCCCGCGAGGTCGCGGACGCGCACGCCGAATCGGTGGAGGCGCAGCACCTGGCGGCCGAGGCCGCCTACCGCATCTCCCGCTGGGCGGACGCGGCCCGCTACTTCCGCCGCGGCGGCGAGCCCGGCGAGAACCAGCCGGAGCTGCAGTTCTACATGGCCGTGTCGCTTTTCGAGTCCGGCGATGCCGCGGGCGCGGCGGCCATTCTCAGGCGTTCGCTTCCCAACTTGCAGCGCAGTCCCTACGTGGATGAATACGCGCGCAAGATTCTCGGGTAGACTAGTGGACGAAGGAGCCCGTACATGAAAGCACGACTCTTCGCCGGTATGTTGCTGGTCTGCGGTATTGCCGCCATTGGCGCCGATACCGTGGCACAGGCGCAGTCGATCTCGCTGGTCGACGTCAAGTGCGTCCCGCGCAAGACCAACGGGGTGGTGAAGGCCGCGATCATCCCCGATCCGGCCGTGGGCCAGTCGCCGCGGGTCTATTTCCGCTGGAAGGGACAGCCGGCCTTCTACTGGTCCCCTATGGAAGTGGAGCCCAAGAGCCAGTACTGGACCGTGC
>DASUNJ010000078.1:0-12244 GCA_036277235.1 Thermoanaerobaculia bacterium
TGGCGGATCAGCTCCGTGTCGTCGCTGTTGAGCGGCGTCTGGTCGTGGCGGAAGCCGGTGACGACGATGCCGACCCCCCGTCCCCGCACGGTGAGCGGGAAGGCGTAGCGGTAACCGCCGATGAAGATCTCCTGGGCGGGGGAGAGCTCCTCCATCGGGAGCGCCAGCCCAGAGAGGCCGAGCACGTCCTTGCGCCAGAAGTCCTCGCCGAGCGCGTCGAACGCGATCCGCTCCGGCATCCCCGGCTCCCGGCGGACGATTCCCAGCGCGGGAGCCAGCGGCGAGCCCTGCGCGAGGTAGAGGTTGGTGCGCTCGATCTCCACCCCTTCCTGGATCTGGTGCAGGAGCGCGGTGCAGAGGCGGCCGAGGTCGCGCTCGTGCAGCAGCTCGCGGCCGAGCTCGGACAGGGCGCGCCGTTTGCCGAACGTCCCCCGGTACTGCATCCTCTCGAGCACCGCCGAGAAGCCCGCCCGGGTCGGTACCAGCAGGCCGGCGATGCCGAGACCCGCGGCGACCGAGAGGAGGTTGCGCGCCAGCGTCAGCTCCTGCGAGATCCCGCGGTTGATCGCCAGGTTGATGATCGAGAAGCCGATGATGCCGAGCAGCAGCGTCATCGTCATCGAGATCGTGTCGCGGACGATGACCTCCATGTCCCACAGCTTGTAGCGCAGGATGGCGTAGGCGAAGGCCAGCGGCACCAGCGCCAGAGGGACGACCGCGACCGCTCGCAGCAGCTCGGGACCCTGGAACCCTGCCACGACCGGGATTCCGTGAAGGAGCAGGAAGGGAACGTAGCCGCCGGCCAAGCCGAACGCGATCCACTGGGTCTGCCGCCGCTGCTCCCAGTCGTGCCGCCGCACCAGCCGCCAGACCAGGAGGGCCACGGACGCCGCGGCATACACCACGAGGTGGGCCATCTCGACCCGGTCCAGGGTCTGGACGCGAGCATCCGTGGGCGTGCCGAAGAGCCACTGGCCGTTGGTCAGCGCCAGGTCGAGCTGCAGGGCGAGCATCGCCGCGGCCGGCAGATAGAGGAACGGGAGAGCTCGCCGCAGGCGGTTGCCCTCCGGAGCCACCGGAGCCGGGAAGACCAGGAACAGGTGGAGCGTCAGCACCGGCAGCAGGATGCGGGCGATCAGGTCCCCGGTGTGGACCAGGCCATACGCGTAGTCGATCGGCGGCACCGCCGAAAGCAGGTAGGTGGCGGCCGAGGCCAGGCACCAGAGGAAGAACAGCAGTCCCTGCCCTCCGGCCTGGCGGAGCAGGGTATAGAGGCCGATCAGCAGGTAGACGACGCCGATCAGGGCCAGGATCAGGTACGGGATGTCGACGTCGAGCGCCGGCCGGTCATAAACGACCTGGACGGGCAGTCCTCCACGGAGGACGAGAAGCTCGGTCCGTGTCTCCTTCCGGAGATGGTCGGCGAGGGTGGCCGGGCCGCCGACCTCGCCGCCGTTGGCCAGCATGATCTGGTCGCCCGTCTCGAGCCCGGTCGCGGGATCGTCCACCGCGGCGACGCCTACGACTCCGCTCGCCCGGTCGGACCGTTCCACCTGGAAGCCCAGCGGCTGGAACGACTGCACCTTGCGGAGCACGCTCACGCCCCCCAACGACACGGCAACCAGCGCCAGCGTCAGGGCGAAGATCAGTCGGAGAGCGCGTAAGCGAGTCATGTCGGGTAAAGACCCCGGTCCCACCCCAAATAGCACTATCCATGCCACTCAAACGGAAGTTTGAACCGCCCGTAACCTCTCGTTTTTACGAGGTTTTCGGCGCTTTCGTCCAAGCTTCCGGATGGAATTCATTTTACTGGATTCAATGGCTTGGGGCCATAAGGAAAAGGACCTCAAGGACACCAGGGACAACAAGGACGCCAAAAACAGAAAAAGGACCCTTGCGGGTCCTTGGCGTCCCTGGTGTCCTTGAGGTCCTTTAGAACTTGACTGCGATCCCGCCCATCAACCGCCGCCTCAGCTCGTCGCTGGAGACCGGCCCGCGGCTGACTTCCATGTTGAGCTGGACGGCCCACTGGGCGGCGAGGTCGAAGAGGATGTTCAGGTCCTGGGTCAGCTCCAGGCGGAGACGGTCGAACTCCATCTGCGGGGAGCTGCGCTCCGGTCCGTTGAGCGGCTCCAGCTCCTGGGAGAGGTGGTGGAGCGCCACGAACACGCCGGTCGCGGTGTTCTGGAACTGGGTGTCGAGCGAGGTCACCACGTAGTGGACCTGGTTCTCGTACGGCTTGCGGTCGGCCGCCACGAAGGTGCCGCCGCCGCCGACGGCGACGCTCGACTGCAGGCTGGTCAGGATCTGCGGGCTCAGGCGGCGGCTGAGGGCGAACTTCACCTCGGGAATCTCGTCGCCCGGCACCAGGTAGAGGCTCTCCAGCCGGTCGAAGAAGTCGTCGCTGAAGTAGACCCGCAGGGTCTCGCCGACCGTCTTCTGGACGGCGCCGAGCGAGATCAGGTTGTCGTCCCCGCTCTTGCGGACGAAATGGAGCTGGTAGCACGACTCGGTGCCCTGCTCGCAGAGGTCGCCCTCCTCGTAGAGGGAGGGGAAGAACATCGGATCGAACGGCGAATCCTCGTAGACCCGCTGGCTGGCGTTGGCCTCGACCTGCCAGTTGTTGTTGATCTGGAGGACGATGCCGCCCTTGGGGGTCAGCGAGAGGGAGCCGTCCGAGAGCGTGCTGTAGAGCCCGTACTCGACCAGGACGGCGGGCCGGACGCGCACGCCGCCGCGGCCGAAGAGATCCACGCTCGCCTGGCCGGGGAGGTCCTCGCGGCGGTTCAGGGCGCTGAGCCCGAACTGGCGCTCGCGGTACCGGAGGCCCGTCTGGAGCGTGTTGCCCTCGCCGAGCGAAGCCGTGTACGCGCCCTCGACCCGCCACGACCGCGAAGCCTCCGGGATGTCCAGCGGATCGATCGGGCCATGGCGGTGGAAGTTGTTCTCTTCGGTGTACTGGGCGGCGAAGTCGGAGCGGCCGTTGGTGCCCACGTCCTGGGTGAAGTTGACTTGGTAGTGATCGAAGGCGACGGGATTCTCCCGTCCGCCGTCGTGGGTGACCAGCCGGTTCGAGCGCGACATCACGCTGAGGTGGCTCTCCTGGCCCTCGACGTTCAGGGACAGGGTGCTCGCCTCGCCGACGGCCGTGCTGTGTCCACCCGTGGCAATGCCGCCACTGCCGCCGACATCGCCGGCGTTGAACTGGCGGAAGTGGCCGCGCAGGTCGACCTGCACCTGTCCGACCTGCCTGGCGATCCCAAGGCCGCCGCTGGAGACCTGACCCTCGCCGGCCTCGGAGATCTGGTCGATGCCGGTCATGGCCTGGAAATCGAAGCGGTCAACCGACAGGTCCTGCGGGATCGGCGAAGTCCCGATCCGGATGACCGGCGCGTTCCTTTCCGCCTCGTCCTTCTCGATCTCGTGCAGGACGTCGGCCGGAACGCGGGCGCGGATCGCCCAGAAGTCGTCGTCGGCCTTGCCCTTGGCATCCCTGGGCTGGGGTGCGAGCTGGAGGTCCAGGAACTGGTATGTGTTGGCCGCGGTGCGAGTCAGCATGACCACGACCGGGGTGAATCCGGGCTTGTGCGCGATGACCTGGTAGAGGCCGGCCGGAAGGCTCTGGAACAGGAAATTGCCCTGCGCGTCCGTCAGCACCTTGCGGAGGCTGAGGTCGGTGAGCTGGTAGGCGTAGACCCCGGCGGCTCCCAGCGGATTGGTCTCGCCGAGCACACGTCCGCCGACGCCTTGCGGTCTGTCTGCGGCCCGCGCACCGGAAGCGCCGCCCAGAAGGGCCAGCGCCAGGATGAATGGGGCAGCTTTGTGTACGCTCGTCATCTGCCTTCCCCCACGGACATGCAACTGTACGCCTCCGGGGTCAACCCTGTCAACGAGACAAGGCTCATCCGGCGGAAACTGCCCCCCGACTGAGCTGCACTCCATCCGGACTCAAGCCCGGCTCCCAAAAGACTGCCTTGCTCCCTACTCTACCTTATAAACCACCCCGTCGGAACGGCCCAGGTCGTCGGTGACGACCAGCCGGTGCTCGCCTGGGAGGCTGGGGAGGAAATGGTTCTCCCCGGGAGAGGTGGAAGCAACGAGCATGCCGTCCTGGTACCAGAAGAGCCGCGAGGCCTCGGCACTGGCATGGGCGATCAGCGGGATGCGCTGGTATTCGGGCGGCGTGTCCCGCCGCACGCGGTAGGGAGTCGCGGCGGCCGGCGACACGATCCGGGGCGGATCCCCCGCCGGAATCCCACGGCAGGCAGAGGAAAACCGAGGCGGCTCGGGCACCGGACTGCCCTGAGCCCGCCACCATGCCATCAGCTCCGCCGGGAAGACCGTGAAGCTGCGCAGCTCGTGCGGACGGTCCCGCACGCAGTCGCCGGAGAGCAGCTCGCCGGTCTCTGCATCCACCAGCGCCCGGCGGTGATAGGTGCACTGGACCAGGTGGGACCGGCCGGGCAGATAGGTTGCCGTCATCCTCAGAGGACAGAACGGCCCCGGCAGCTCGCGGCTCTCGGCGCAGAGCTCGATCTGGTCGAGGTCATGGACCCCCTTCGTCCAGTCCGCTGATTTTCCAGGGCTCCCACCGCCGGGATCGACGGCCCGGAACAGGTCGAAGAGGAGAGGCCCGGCGTGCTGGCTCCCCGAGATCCCCTTGCGCGGCCGGCCGTCGAAGTTCCCCACCCAGACCCCGATCGTGAACCGCTGGGAGAACCCGACCGCCCAGGCATCCCGGTGGCCGTAGGAGGTCCCCGTCTTCCAGGCCACGCCCGGGGCTCCCACGGAGAGGTCCCAGGATTCGGGGAGGTCGGGGCGGCGGACGTCGGTGAGGATCTCGGTGATGAGGTGGGCGGCTTCGGGGGAGAAGAGGTGGGAGCCCCTCACCCCCTGGCCCCCTCTCCCATCGCCCTCCCTTCCCCCGGGAGAGGGGGAACGCGTGCCGGCCTTCTCTCCGTTCCCCCTCTCCCGGTCGGGCGGGTGTGCGATGGGAGAGGGGGCCAGGGGGTGAGGGGTCTCCAGCACCCGGTAGTCCCGATGCTCCCCCCGCCCAGCCAGCGACGCATACAGGTTCGTCAAATCCAGCAGCGTCACCTCGCCCGCCCCGAGCACCAGCGGCAGCCCGTACTGGTGGTAAGGCCGGTCGAGCGTCGCCAGCCCGCCGTCCTTGAGCAGCCGGTGGTAGTCCTTCAGCCCCACTTCGGACAGCAGCCGGACCGCGCAGGCGTTGAGCGATTGAATGAGGGCCTCGCGGACCGTCACCCGTCCCCGGTACTGGTCGTCGTAGTTCTCGGCCACGTAGCCGGAGAAGTCGGTGGGGATGTCCAATAGATAGGAGTCGGGCAGCACGCGCCCCTGGTCGAGGGCGAGGGCGTAGAGGAACGGCTTCAGGGTCGAACCCGGCGAGCGTCGGGCGAGGGCGCCGTTGACCTGACCCTTGAAGTAGCTCTCCCGGAATCCGGCCGATCCGACCAGGGTGCGGACCGCGTGCGTCTCGTTTTCGATCACCACGACCGCCGCGTTGCCGATCCCCTGATCGCGCAGCTCGCGGATGCGGTGGACCACCTGCTCCTCGGCAATGGTCTGAAGCCGCCGGTCGATCGTGGTCCGGATGCGCGGCTCGCCCGCGAGCAGCGCCTTGACCTGCTCGGAGAAGTGGGGAGCGGCAATCGGGGGCTTGCGCCGCGTCCGGGGGACGGGCACCTGCCGGGCGTTCTCGATCTCCTCACGAGGGAAAACGCCGCGATCCGTGAGCTGGGCGAGCACCCGGTCGCGGGCCTCCTGCGCCGCCTTGGGATGGAGGGTCGGATCGTAGCGTCCGGGCGAGCGGGGCAGGGCGGTGAGCAGCGCGATCTCGCCGAGGGAGAGCTGGTCCGGCTCCTTGCCGAAGTAGAACCAGGCCGCCGTGCCGATCCCCTCGACGTTGCCGCCGTAGGGGGTGAGGTTCAGGTAGATCTCCAGCAGCTCGTCCTTGGAGAACCGCCGCTCGAGCTGGATCGCCCGGAAGCTCTCCCGGAGCTTGGAAGAGATCGTCCGCGGCCCGGGCTCCGCCATCCGCGCGATCTGCATGGGGATCGTGGAAGCCCCCGAGACCACCTCGCCTGCCCGCAAATTCGACCACGCCGCCCGCACGACCGCCACCGGATTGATCCCCGGATGGCGATAGAACCACCGGTCCTCGGAAGCCACGAGAGCCCGGGGCAGCTCCGCGGGCAGCTCGGACAGCTTCACCGGGAACCGCCACCGCTCGTCCGCCGGCAGGAAAAAGCGGAGAGGGGCGCCCGTGCGGTCCATGACGATGACGGCTGGCGGGCGCTCCAGGTTTTCCCAGGGGAAGGGGAAAAGGAGGTTCAAGAAGAAGAACCAGAGAAGAGGGGAGGCGGCAAGCGTCAGGGCCAAGGCCAGGGCGGTGCCTCGGCGGACCCTCACCCCCGGCCCCTCTCCCATCCGCACTCCCTGTCCCCCGGGAGAGGGGGGACGCGAGCTCGGCTCTCCTGCTGGGATCGGTGCGCTTGTCATTGCAACGTCATCGCCTTCCGTACAACCGTGCGATCCCCGTCCGGTCCCCCCACTCCCGGGGGAAGGGAGTGCGGATGGGAGAGGGGGCTAGGGGGTGAGGGTCTTCACCTCCATCCGCCCCCGCTCCCCGACCGCCTGCGTCGCCGGGCTGTACATCGCCTCCGCGTGCACCGGCGGCAGACGGAAGACTCCGGGCGCGACCGCCCTCACCAGCGTGTAGTACGTCTGCCAGGAATCCGGCGGCAGCAGGTCGGTGAAGACCAGGATGCGATCGTCCCGGAGGTCCAGGTAGGCGAGCTGGAAGTTGGCGTCGTTCACCCAGGGGAGCTGCTCGGTGGTTTGGAGACGCGGGTTCTCCACCTCCAGCCCCGAGGGGAGGAGGCTCACCACCGCCACGTTGTTGAGCGGACCCGAGACGCTCCGCAGACGGGTCTTGATCACGATCAGGTCCCCCTGCTTCACGTCGTTCAGGTTGACCGGCTGGCCGTCCCGGTTCAGGAACTGGCGCTCGATCTCCATCCCGTTGTTGGTCGCCTTGAATCCCTCGTCCGTGGGCACGCCCCGAGTGAGAAGGCTGAAGAAGGCGGCGCCGGGCTGGAAACCCGAATCCATCTGGATGCGGATCGGCTCCGTGCCGCGGATGGTGAAGGTCGCCGTCTTGTTCGTGAACGTGCCGACCTTCTTGCCTCCTACGATCACGCTGCCCGAGTACGGCGGGAACTTCGCCTGCCGCTGGGCGAGCTGCCCGAGGGCGAGCAGGGTGAAGCTCTCTTCCTGAGTCGTCCACCAGCCGACCTCCCTGGCGTCGCGGCCCAGGCGGTCGGCCAGGGCCGGGATGCGCGCGTCGGTCGGCGCGGCATCCATCAAGGCGAGCAGGAGCAGCGCCCGGTTGCGGATCGTCGAGTTGAAGTTGCCTCCGGTCTGCCGCTCCACCTGATCCAGCTCGCCGATCCGGGAGACCAGCTCCTGCACGGCGCGCGGATTGCCCGCGGACGCATACGCCGCGGCGAGCAGGGCGCGGGTCTCGGCATGGAGATCCTTGCCGTGCTTGGTCCGGATGTGGTCCATGGTCCCCAGGTCCGGCCGGCCGGCTCGGGCCAGCACGTAGAGGCCGTAGACCGTCCGCTGCAAGTCGTCGTAGCCGTAGGCCGATTTGGGCTTGGCCGTGGCCGCCACCCACTCGACGCTGCCGCGATAGAGGTTTTCATCGACGGGATGGCCCGCCTTGCGCGCCTCCACGACGAAGTGCGCGCCATAGGTGCTCGCCCAGGGATGGACCTCCGTGCCGCCGGGCCAGAGGGAGAACCCGCCGCCCGAAAGCTGCATCAGCGACATCCGCCGCAGACCCCCCTGCACCATGTCGGCCGGATCGCCGTGCCCCTTCTTGGGATCGAACAGCTCGGGCTCGAACGCCCGGGCCAGATCGCCCAGGTAGATCAACGGGAAGGCGCCGGACACCGTCTGCTCCAGACAGCCGTAGGGGTATTGGAGCAGGTGCTCCAGCTTGCCCGCGAACTGGATCAGGGGCAGAGGACCGACGCGGAGCTTGCGCCGCACCGTCTCCGGCCGGAACCGTCCGGCTTCGGGAGCGGCCAGGTCCATTTCCGACTTGGCCACCCCGCCCGCGTCTTCGACAGAGATCTCAGGGAGATCGGCCCGGATTCCCACGTTCGTGGTGGACTGGCTCTTCTCCCCGTTTCCGGAAGCCGTGGCCGTGAAGCGGACGTTGCCCTCCGTAGTCCCGGTCTTCACCGTGAAGTAGACGGTGCGCTCCCGGCCCACGGGGATCTCGACCGATTGCGTGGCCGAGCCTTCGATCTTGACCGGACCCTGCGCTGAGAGCCCGACCTGGATCTGACCCGGCCTGGCCGTGTCGTTGCGGACCGTGATCGGCACCTGGAGCGACTCGTCGAAGGAGAGGATGCGCGGCAGCGTGGGCAGGAGGACCAGCGGGTCGCGCACCCGGGTCTTGCCCTCGGACGATCCGAACTTCCGGCCGTCAATGGCTACTACCATCACCCGCAGAGCGCCCTGGAACTCCGGCACCTGGAAGGTGACCCTCACATTGCCGTCGCCGTCCGCCGTGAGCGGACCGGACCAGAACGCGACCGGCTCCACCCGCCGGATGCCCTCGGTGCGCACGTACTGGGCCATCCCCTCCTCGCCCTCGCCGCCGCCCGCCGGGGCTTTTCCTTGAGGCTTGACCTCGGGTAGGAGCAGGCTGAACGTATCGAAGGAAGTCACCGACAACCCAAGCCGCCGGTAGAACCAGTCGAACGGCTGCGGCGTCTTCTGCGCGATGAGCTGCAGGATGCCCTCGTCGACCGCGGCGATCGTGACCACGGCGCCCGGAGCGGTCTTCACCCCGATCTCCAGCTTCGAGTTGGGCCGGATCTCCTTGGGCTGCGTGATCTGCGGAGTCAGCTTGTTCGCCACCCGGTCGACGGGCAGCGGGACGGCTCCGAAGGCGCGGCCGGCGGAGCCGGGCTCCAGATCCTGCGCCCTGCGGACGAGCGTGGCCGTGATGAACGAGTTCGGCCGGTACTCGCCGCGGATCGGCACCTGGATCGTCGCCGTGTTGCCCGTGAGCTGATGGATCTGCGTGTCGAGCACCCGGTCGCGCTCGACCGTGATCAGCAGCTTGCCCGCGAACGGCGCGCGCACCTGGACCACCGCGGTTTCACCCGGCGCGTACTCCTCCTTGTCCAGATCGAGCTCCAGGCGGGCCGGGTTCTTGATCGCCCAGGGGGACATGCCCCAGCCCGCGGCATAGAACTCCACCTGGGACGACGCCTCGGAATCCGGATCGACCACGACCACCCGATAGCTGCCGTAGCGGGTCGGGGTGACCTGGAAGGTGCCGCGCGGCTTGCCCGCCGGGATCGGCTTGCTCTCCAGGAGCACGGCCTCCCGTGTGGACTCGTAGCGGTAGCCGCCGCCGGGGATGCGCCGCAGCACCGTGTTGTAGCGATCCTCGAAGAAATCGGCCCGCAGGTAGCCGGAGGGGACCGGCTTGCCTTCCGGGGAGACGGCCACGTACTCGATCTCCACCGGCTTTTTCGGCTCGGGCCAGCCCTCCTCGTTGCCGAGCTGGCGCAGCCCTATGTAATAAGGATAGGGATGGACCTGCATCCGGGTGAGCGCCGCGACGCCGCGCCCGCCCTGTTCCTGGACGCGGGCGGTGAGCACGGCTTCGAGCGAGGACGGGACGGGCGACTTCTCGGGCATGGTGACCTTGAACTCGCTCCGCCCCTCCTCGTCCAGCTTGCCCGTGGTCTCCAGCACCTGGTTGGCTTCCATCTTGCGCTCGTTGTTGCGGAACGAGAACGCCTCGAAGCCCTTGGCCGTGAAGGTCGAATCCACCAGGCGGACGCGGGTCTCCACCGGCAGGTTCGCCGCCGGCGCACCGAACAGGTAGCTCGAAGCAACGTTGTAGACCAGCTCCTGGCCGGGACCGACCTTCTCCTTGGGCGGCTGGATTTCGACCGAGATGCGGTCGGGGACGAACTCCTCCACCTGGAAGCGATAGGTGCCGATGATCGTCTGCGCGACCTCCAGCTCCAGCGTGTGATGGCCGGTCAGCGAGTAGGCGGGCAGGTTGAGCTTCCACTCTGCGAGCCCCCGGCCGTCGATCTGAAGGCGCTCCGTCTCCAGCTCCTTGCCCTGCGGATCGCGGTGGCGGAGCAGGGCCGGCATGGCGGACGGCACCTGGAGGCTGGCATCGCGCACGATCGCCATGCCCTCGGCCGTCTCGCCGGGGCGGTAGAGATCGCGCTCGCCATACAGGAAGGCCGTGTAGCCCCCGGTCGGGACCTCGTCGCCCCCGGTATCCAGGCCGGTGGTGTCGATCGACATCCGGTCGAGGAGGAGGAACGTGAAGTCGTCCCCCTTCTCCACGGTGATCAGGTAGGGCCGGCGCGTGGCCGGGTCGGGGAGGTCGCCCACGCGGAAGAGGCCGGAGCCGTCCGTACGCCCCTCGCCCATCGGCTGGTTCTGGTCCGAAATCAGCGTGACCTTGGCGTCCGACACGGCGGAAAGGTCGCGGACGGACGACACCCAGACCATCAGCTCGCCCCGGTTCTGCTTGGCGACGATTCCCATGTCGGTCAGGAGGAGCCAGCGCTGCTCGGCCTCCCAGTCGTCCGGCTTGCCCACGGAAATGCGGTAGAGGCCGGGGTCCTTCAGGTTCACCCAGCGGTCGAGGGTGATGGGAGTGATGCGCCGCTGGTTCCGCGCGCTGCCCACATCAAGGGTTTCCTCTCGCAGGCGGTCGCCGAGCGCGTGGGGGAGCTCGCCGAAGTAGCCGTAGTCCTCGTCGAAGAAGCCGCCGTAGTTGAAGAGGAAGAACAGGTTGTTGCGGTAGACCCGGTCGATCGTCATCCGCACCTTGGGCACGTTGACGCTGTCCAGGTTGACCGTGCGGTTGCCGGAGGCGGCGAGGAACATCCCCTCGCTCTGGAAGGCGACGGTGGGCTCCAGGTCGGGGATCGGGACGTCCGCCGTCCAGTCCTCGGACAGCACCGCTTCGTCCGTGGCGGGCATCCCCTTGCCGACCGTGAGCTTGTAGGACGAGCCCGGCCGCATGGCGCCGGTGACGACGAGCTCGTTGCGGTTGGCGGACAGCCGGGTCTGCACCGGCGGCTCGATCTTCAGATACTTCTCGGCCACGGCGGCGGAGATGGGGGAGGAGAACCTCACGACCACGGTCGACTCGCGCGGGCCGGGCTGGACCTCGAAGCCCCAGATGGCGAGCCTGGTGCTCGATCCCAGGGGGATCTCGTGGACGAACTCCTCCTTCAAGGGAACGTTGCCGCCGACGGGGGTGAGGTCCTGGGCGATGACGATCCGCAGCTTGCGCTCGTCGCGCTGCTTCTGGATCGTGGGAGTGCGGAATGCGATGACAGGCGAGTTCCAGTCCGTCTCCAGCTCCAGGGCCACCGGCTCGCCGCCGGCCGGATCGTGAAGGCGCATCTTGGCGATGAGCACCTTGGGATCGACGGGGTAGTTGAATTTGACCTGCCCCCGGAACACGACGCGGGCCTTGCCTTCGAGGGCGGGCTCCTCGGTCAGCTCGACCCCTTCGACGAGGAACTGGTCGGTGCGGACGGTGATCTCCTCGTCGCCGGTGAAGACCATGCCCTCGGGGAGGAACGTCTCAGGCTTCAACGTGACCGTGTACTCGGAAGCGATGGGCAATCCGCCGCTGGGCTGGAACCGGAGCGCGTTGGTATCGCGCCAGGTCCATGCCCCGCCGAGCCCGGGATCGAGGGTGGCCGGAGCCGGCTCGAGGACGGTCCCGACTACGTTCGTACCGAGCGCCTTGTCAAAGACGATGTCGAAATACTGCCGGTTCTCGCGGTCCACGACCACGTCGAACACCGAGACCGTCTCGGCGTCGGACCCCGCCCGGAGCTTCGCGAACGCCGCGACGATGGGGTTCTTGAACGCATAGGCCGAGACCGAGACCAGCAGCAGGGCGAGGACGAGGAGGACGACGTCCTTGATGCTCCACTTGCGGGCGAACACGGCACGGAGGCGAGACGGGATCCGTTCCCGAACCGGCGGGGGTGTGTCCATGGGGATGCGAGGCTCCTGTTAGATAGAGATAGCGAGGGATAGGCTACACCAGAAACAGGCATCCCTCACCTTGCTTCAAAGTGAGGGGAGGCGGGGAAAGCTTTCGCGGGCAGCCCGGCCGGAGCGGCCCGGGAGCTCTTCAGCT
>DASUNJ010000079.1:0-18189 GCA_036277235.1 Thermoanaerobaculia bacterium
GCTCTGGGGGGAGGTTAGGAGGGGGGAGCTCCGAGGTCGATAAGCCTGTGGCAAGCGCGCAGCACCCCCCTCCTAGCCTCCCCCCGTTCCCAACCGCCGCCCTCCCAGGGGGGAGGGACCCACCCGCCCGGTTGCTTCGGAAGCAAAGTTAGCGCCTCTAGGGCCAGGGGGTGAGGGTTCCTAGGCTCCGGGCACCGTAAAGGCCGCCGCGCTGCTCTCGGCCCCTCCCCGGGCGTCGACGACGGTGAGGAGCAGCAGGTATTCGCCGGGGCGAAGGCCGGCGGGCGGCTCGAAGGTAGCCGCCAAACGGTCGGCGCCGTCCTCCCCGCGGGCATGGCGCTGGACGATCCGGACCTCGCCCGTGCCCGCCTCGCGGCCGTCCGGGGTGAGGATGCGCGCCTCGGCCCGCAGCTCTCCGGGCTGGAGGTGATAGACGACGAGCGACATCGCGGCCTCCTTGCCGGGAGCCAGCTCAGGCAGCGAGGACGGGATGTAGGGCTGCTCGCCTGCGAGGAAGGGATAGGGCACCGTCCGGTCCCCCTCCCGCGCCGCCTCCCGCACGATGAGCCACTGGCCGGGCTGCTCCGGGAAAAACGGCGGCAGCAGGACGGGCGCGGCGAAGTCGGGGACGCTCACCGAGGCCGCCTTGAGGCCCCAGGCGCCGGCGCCGTTGCGGATCAGGACGCGCACCGAGTACTCGCCGGGCGGCAGATCCAGGTGGCCGAAGAACTTGAGGCCGTTCTGCCGCAGCACAGGCCCGACCTTGGCGAGGTCCAGGCTGAGGTTCTGGGAGAAATAGTCGCGGACCTTGCCTTCGGAGTCGAAGGCGTAGGCGAAGACGTCGGCCGGAAGGGCCTTGCCTTGCGGGTCGACACCGGCGAGCAGCGTGCCGCCGTCGATCTCGATCAGGACCGGGACGTAAGCCTCTGTACCCGTCACCCTGAACGGGGCGGTCAGCACCGCGGTGCGGATCGTGCCGCCGTCGAAGCCGCTCAGGATGCGCTCGCCGGCCGACAGCGCCTGCTCCAGCGGATTCTGCTGGTCGTAGGGGCGCGGCGAGTAGTAGCCGGGGCGGTGAACGAGGCGCATACCTCGCTCCCGCTCCTTGAGCTCGACCTTGAGCCGGTGGTACGCGCCGTCGCGGTCGACCTTCTCGGGCTGGAAGGCGAGCACGTAGGTGACGCTGTTGCGCTCCAGCATATCGCCCAGGGCCACGTCGAGGTCGTTGTAGTTCTCAAAGAGCTCGCCGCCCGTCTCCTTGGCCATGAGGAAGAGACTGTCCTTGCCGCCGGACCACTGGTCCTCGGGCCGGGCGCCCTCGCGCAGCCCGCCGATGTCCACGGCCTGGATGACGCAGTCGGCGCGGCGGAACTCCTCCAGCATGGCCTCGACGTTGCTGGCGGCCTTGGTGCTGCCGTAGCGCTTCTCGGAGTCGATGTTCCAGTACTCGCCCATCGACGAGGACGCGGCCATCTGGAGCTGATCGTCGAGGTTGGCGCTGCCGCCCAGGAGGGCACCGTCGAAGCCCTCGGAGAAGAGGACGACGTGCTTGCGGCCGCGGACGCCCTGCATCATGCGGGCGAGCTCGGCCAGGGAGCGGGTCATGGCGGTCATGGCCCGTTCCTGCTGATCGCGCTCGGACCGTTCCAGGCTGATCTGCGTGAACTGGTTGAAATCGGCCTCGGCCGCGGCGATGGACGCGCGGACGTTCTCGCGCGGGGCTCCAGCCCCCCCCTCGGCCTCGACCTCGCCGCCGCCTCCTCCTCCCTGCGGCGCGCCGGTCCCCATCACGAGGCGCAGAGGATCCGGCGAATAGTCGAGGGCGGTGGGCTTGGCGATCCGGTCGATGGCCGCCAGGGCCTGGTCCCGGTCGCCGCTGAAGGCGAGCAGCAGCTCGGCCCCCTTGGTGGAGATGTAGGAGCCCACCGCCACCAGGTCCGACGGATGAAGCTTTTCGAGGATCCCGCGGGCCGCCTCCTTGGCTCTGGCGGCCGACTTCGGGGAGGAGAAGGAGAGGTCGAAGAGGAGCAGGAAGTGGCGCCGCGCCGAGACCGGCGGGGGGGCCGTACGCATCTTCCCGTCCGCGGGCACTTGCACCTTCAGATCGAGCACTTCGAAACCGACGATCTTCTGCTTCCGGCCGCGCTCGTAGATCTCGAAGTCGTCGGCCGTGAGCCCGCGGACCGGCTTGCCGTCGCCGTCGAGCACCTGCACCGGCACCTCGACGACGACGACGTCCGTGGACTCGGAGAAGCTCTGGGCCAAGGCGCCCGGAGCACCTGCAAGAAGGACGAGAAGCAGAAGACCGGCAACCTTTCGCATCAGAGACTCCTTGCCACCATGAAGGATGACACGCTGCTCTCCTTCTCGCCGGCCGCGCCGGTGAGGGTGACCGTCAGCAGGTACTCGCCGGGCGCCAGCCCGGCAGGGGGCTCGAACACGGCGCTCAGGCTCTCGGCCCCTCCCGCCTCGAGGCTTCCGTGGCGCTGGACGATCCGGATGCGGCCGGTGCCGGCATCCCGGCCGTCCGCCGTGCGGACCCGCGCCTCGGCCTGCAGCTCGCCCGGCCGGAGGTGGTAGGCCACGAGCGAGAGCGGCGCTTCCTGGCCCGGAGTCAGGCTCGGCAGCGAGGCCGGGATGTAGGCCTGCTCGCCGACCATGAACGGGTAGGCCACCTGCGCGCCCGGCTGGTTCTCGCGCACGGTGAGCCATTTGCCGGCCGGCTCGGGGAAGAAGGCCTGCAGCAGGACCGGTTCCGCCTTGGCAAATTCGGGCACCTGGAGCGTCACCGACTTCATGCCGGCCGATCCCGTGGCGGAGTTGCGCACCAGCACCCGCACGGCCCAGGTGCCGGGAGGGAGGTCCAGATGGCCGAAGAACTTGAGGCCGCTCCGCTCCAGCGCCGCGCCGACCTTGAGGAGCTCCAGGCCGACCGTCTGGGAGAAGAAGTCGCGGGCCTGGCCGTTGGCGTCGAAGGCGTAGGCGTAGACCTCCACCGGCACGGTCCATCCTTCCGTACCGGCCTTGAGAGACGGGCCGTCCACCTCGATCACCACCGGCACGTACGCCTCCGGAGCGCCGGTATGGAACGGAGCGGCGAGCACCGAGGTCGCGATGGTTCCGGTATCCGTGCCTCCTACCAGTCCGCGGGCGGTCTGGAGGAGCTTCTCCGTGGGGCTCTGCTTGCCGTAGGGGCGCGGCGCGTAGTAACCCGGCCGGTGGACGACGCGCGCTCCCCGGGCAGCGTTCTTCAGCTCGACCCGGATCTGGTGGTAGGAGCCGTCGCGCTCGAGCCCCTCGGGCTGGACGGCCAGGACGTAGGTGACGCTGGTGCGCCGGAGCATCTGCTCCATCGCCGCCGACAGGTCGTTGTAGTTCTCGAACAGCTCGCCGCCGGTGCTCTCGGCCAGCAGGAAGAGACTGTCCCGGCCGCCGGCCCACTGGGCCACGGGGCCGGCGCCCTCGCGCAGGCCGCCGACGTCCACCGCCTGGATGACGCAGTCGGCGCGGCGAAACTCCTCCAGCATGGCCTCCAGGTCGTTCATGGTCTTGGTGTCGCCGAACCGCTTGGTCGAGTCGACGCCCCAGACCGAGGCTCCCTTGGTGGTGACGGTCGCATCCCTGAGCTGATCGTCCATGTTGGCGGAGCCGGTGAAGACCGCGGCATCGAACCCTTCGGAGAAGAGGACCACGTACTTGCGGCCATAGAGGCCGCCGACGGTCCTGGCGAGGTCCTCGAAGGCGCGGGCCATGGCGGTCACGGCGCGCTCCCGGTCGTTGCGCTCGGCCCGCTCGATCTGTCTGTCCGTGCCATCCAGGAAGGGGGCTTCGCCCCCGAGCCTGCCGGCCTTGGCCTCCTGGATGAGCGCCTGGCGATCCTCGCGGCTGGTGGCGTTCCTCAAATCCTCCGAAATCTCGGACGGGTCGCGCGGCGGGTCCATGCCGTACCCCCCGCCCGCCCCGGTGCCGAGCACCAGGCGCAGGGGGTCGGCCGCGCGGTTGAACATCTCCGGCTTGCCCAGCGCCTCCAGGGCCTGCGCGACCTGCGCTCGGTCCGAGGTGAAGCCGAGCAGGAGCTGCGGCCCGACCGAGGGCAGGTACGCCGCCACCGCCACCAGGTCCGACGGGTGGAGCCCCGCGAGCATGTCGCGGGCGGCACCCTGCGCCTTCTCCACCCCCTTGGGCGAGGAGAAGCCCATGTCGAAGAGGAGCAGGAAGTGGCGCCGGGCCGAGATCGCCTGCGGCGATTGCCAGCCCGCGTCGCCGGCCGGCAGCGCATTCAGGTCGAGGGCCTCGAAGCCCGTGACGGGCAGCTTGCGCTTGCCCTCCCAGACCTCGAAGTCCGCGGCGGTGAGGCCGCGGACCGGCTCGCCGTCCCGGAGCACCTGCACCGGAACCTCGACGGCCACGACGTCAGCCGAGTCGGAAAACTGCGAATCCTGGGTCTGGGCTGCAACTGGAAGGACGGCCGTCAAAAACAGAAACCCGACAAAAGAAACAAAAAGAGAGCCACGCACAGGACACCTCCCGGCAAAAGAGCCCCCCTTTGTCATTTCCCTCTCAGATCGACGTCAGGACTCTAGTTTAACCCAGTCTACCTCTTCCCGATCACGAAGGGCGTCGTGCTGGTCCCCAGGGTTCCCCCGGCGCCGGAGAGCGTGACCTGCAGCAGGTACTCCCCCGGCTCCAGCTTGGGTGGCCGGAACGTCCCCTTCAGGCGGTCGGGCGTGCCGCGCTCGCGCTCCAGTACCTGGACGTCCGCGGGGCCGAGCTCCCGGCCGTCCGGCGACAGCACCTGGGAGCGGACCTCGAGCTCGCCGCCGCCGAGGTTGTAGCCGACCAGGGAGACCGCGGCCGGCTCGCCCAGGGGGAGGACCGGCTTGGCGGCCGGGATGTACGGCTGATCTCGCTGCATGAACGGGTACGGGGCCGGCTTCTCGCCGGCGGGCACGGCCTCGCGGGCCATGAGCCAGCGCCCCGGCGCCTCGGGGAAAAACGGCGGCAGCAGCACCGGCGACGTCTGGGCCGCGTCCGTCACCTCCAGCGCAGTCACCCGGAGGCCGTAGGTGCCGGTGGCGCCGTTGCGCACCAGCACCCTGAGCGAATAGCTGCCGGGCGGCAGGTCCAGGTGGCCGAAGAACTTGAGGCCGCTCTGCCGGAGCACGGGCTCCACCTTGGCGAGCTCGAGCCCCAGCGTCTGGGTCAGGTAGTCGGGAATGGCGCCCGCGGCGTCGAAGGCGTAGACGTAGATCTCGGCCGGCAGCATGCCCGGTGCCGTCCCAACCATCAGGGACGGGCCGTCCACCTCGATCACCACGGGGACGTAGGCGGTATCGGCGGCCATGGAGCCGGAGAGCCGGAAGGGCGCGGCCAGCACCGACACGCCGAGGGGCCCGGCCTCCTCGCCGCTCATCACCCGGCTGCTCGCCTCCAGCAGCCGCTCGAACGGGTTGCGCTCGGCGAACGGCCGCGGCGCGTAGAAGCCCGGCCGGTGGACCACTTTCATCCCCTTGGCGTTCTTCAGCTCGACGCGCAGCTTGTGGTAGGCCCCGTCGAGCTTGAGCTTCTCGGGCTGGAAGGCCAGGACGTAGGTGACGCTGGTCTTCTTCAGCACCTTGTCCATGGCCGAGGACAGGTCGTTCAGGTTCTCGTAGAGCTCGCCGCCGGTGCCGCGGGCCATCTGGAGCAGGCTGTCCTTGCCGCCGGTCCGGCGGTTGCCGAGCTCGGCGCCGGCGCGCAGGCCGCCGACGTCCACGGCCTGGATGACGCAGTCGGCGCGCCGGAACTCCTCCAGCATGCGCTCCACGTCGTTCATGGTCTTGGTGCTGCCGTAGCGCTCCTCGGAACTCACGTTCCAGAACTCGCCCGAGGCCGCGGCCGCGTCCATCTCCTCCCGCTCGGCCGTATCGGAGGTGCCCTGGAGCAGGCGGCTGTCGTACCCCTCGGAGAGGTAGACCACGTGCTTGCGGCCCTGGACGCCGCCCATGACCTTGGCGAGATCGGCGAAGGAGCGGGTCAGGGCGGTCACCGCCCGCTTCTGCGACTCCAGGTCCGACTTGCCCATGCTGTCCTGGAGCTGGTCGTTGTAGCTGAGGGTGGGATCCTGGGAGCCCGCGGCGTAACCCTTCCCCTCGCTGGCCATGACCTGGTCCGGAGAGGCGGCCACGCGCTCCCGGCCGGCCTTCCCCGACCGCCGGAGGACGAGGCGCAGGGGGTCGTTGCCCTTCTCGTCCGGGGCGGCGGAGAGGCTCTCCAGGGCGGTGTCGACCTGGCGGCGGTCCGAGGTGAAACCGAGCACGAGCTTGGGCCCGGCGGAAGCGTGGTAGGTGGCCACGGCCACCAGGTCGGCCGAGTGCAGGCCCAGGACCAGGTTGCGGGCGGCCTCCCGGCCGCGGGCGACCGACTGCAGGTCGGAGAAGGAGAAGTCGAAGAGGAGAAGGAAGTGGCGCCGGGCCGCCGCGGGCACGGCCGAGGCGCGGGCGGCGGTGGCCGGGGCTTCGAGGTCGACCACCTCGAAGCCGGTGATGGCCATCTTCTTCCGCCCCTCGTAGATCTCGAAGTCCGCGGCGGTGAGACCGCGCACCGGCTCGCCGTCGCGCACCACCTGCACGGGGACCTCGACCGCGATCACCTCGGTGGTCTCGGCGAACCCCTTGTCTTGTGCAAAGACAGGGGCGCCGGCCGATATGCCGGCGAGACCGCCCAGAAGGACCCAGATCCCGACCTTGCGACTCATCGAGCGCCTCCTAGCTTCCCGACCGCGCCGCCGCCGTCCCCCCCTTGACCACGAAGCGGGCGGAGCTGGTGTCCGCTTGCCCGCCGGCCGAGAGGGTCACCATCAGCGTGTACTCGCCGGGCTGCAGGTTCGGAGCTTTGAACGTGCCGACCATCCGGTCCGGCCCGGCCGCGCCGCCGCTCTCCCGCCCCAGCACCTGGATCTGGCCGGGCGCGACCTCCTTGCCGTCCGCGCCGAAGACTTGCGCCTTCACCTGCACGTCGCCGCTGCCCAGGTTGTAGCCCACCAGGGAGACCTGGGCCTCCTGGCCGGGACCGATCACCGGCATGGAAGACGGGATGAAAGGCTGGTCCTTGAGCATGAACGGATAGGGCACTTCCTTCTTCTCGCCCCGCGGCTGCTCCCGGACCATCAGCCAGCGGCCGGGCGCCTCGGGGAAGAAGGGGGGCAGCAGCACCGGAGTCGCCTGGGTGAAAGCCGGCACCTCCAGGGGCACGACCCGCAGGCCGTGCGCGCCCGTGACGCCATTGCGCACCAGCACCCGCACCGAGTACTTGCCCGGCGGCAGGTCGAGATGGCCGAAGAACTTGAGGCCGCTCTGCTCCAGGGTTCCCTGGACCTTGGTGAGGTCGAGGCCCATGGTCTGGGTCAGGTAGTCCTGGACGTTGCCGCCCTCGTCCATGGCATAGACGAAGATCTCGGCCGGCAGGGTCGGACCCTGCTTGCCGGCGAGGAGGGCGGGACCGTCGACCTCGATCACCACGGGCACGTAGGCGAAATCGGTGGCGCTGCGGAACGGAGCGAGCATGACCGAGGCGCCGATCGGGCCGGAGTCCTCGCTGCCCATCACCTGGCTGGCCGTGGAGAAGAGGCGCTCCATCGGGTTCACCTGGGCGTTGGCCGCCTGGGGCGCGTAGTAGCCCGGACGGTGGACCACCCGGCCGTTCTTGCCGTTCTTCAGCTCGACCTTCAGCTTGTGGTAGGCGCCGTCCTTCTTGACCGATTCCGGCTGCACGGCCAGCACGTAGGTGACGCTGGTCCGCGTCAGCATCTTGTCCATGGCGGTCGACAGGTCGTTGAAATTCTCGTAGATCTCGCCGCCGGTGCCGCGGGCCATCTGGATCAGGGCGTCCTTGCCGCGCGGGTTGCTGCCGCGTTCGCCCGCCTCGCGCAGACCGCCGATGTCCACGGCCTGGATGGAGCAGTCGGAGCGGCGGAACGCCTCCAGCATCTGCTCCACGTCGTTGCCGGCCGAGGTGTCGCCGAAGCGCTTGTCGGACTCCACCTCCCAGATGTTGCCGGACATGGCCGACTCGCTCATGGCCGCCTGGTCCTCGTCGCTCACCGTGCCGGAGATGATCGAGCTGTCGTACCCCTCGGAGAGGTAGACGACGTACTTGCGTCCCTGCACGCCGTTCATGAGCCGGGCGAGGTCCGAGAAGGAGCGGGTGAGCGCCACGACCTTGTTTCTCTGGACGGCCACGTTGGCGCTGTCCATCGCCCGGTTGATGGTCTCGAGCTGCTCGAGGACTGCTGCATCGTTGGCGCCTGCGGCCTGCCCTCCCGACGCCTCTGACGCGACGGCCGCCTGGGCCTTCAGCTGCCGGATCTCCTGCGACAGGACCAGGCGCAGCGGGTCGGGCGCGCGGTCCATGAGCTTCGGCAGGCCGAGGGTCTCCAGGGCGAGCTTCGCCTGCCGGCGGTCCGGCGTGAAGCCGAGGATGAGCTGCGGGCCGCTGGCCTCGCTGTAGGTGGCGACGGCCACCAGGTCGGTGGCGTGGAGGGCGTCCACCACGTCGCCGGCCGCCTTGCGGGCCTTGATGATCGACTTGGGCTGCGAGAACGACAGGTCGAAGAGCATCAGGAAATGGCGCCGGGCCGCGGTGGGCATCTCCTCGGCGGACCGCTGCTCCACCTCCAGGTCGAGGACCTCGAAGCCGGTGACGGGCAGCTTCCTGCGGCCCTCGGAGACCTCGAAGTCGGCGGCGGTGAGGCCGCGCACCGGCTCGCCGTCCTTGCCGATCACCTGCACCGGCACCTCGATCACGACCACGTCGGTCGTCTCGGAGAACTGGGCCGCGGCCGGCAACGCGAACGCGGCTCCTACGGCCAGCGCCAAAAGCCAAACCCGCAGCCGCCCCGATCGCATGACATCCCTCATGTTGATGAACCCCTTTCCCGACGAGCTGTTGATGCCCTCACTTGACCTTCCCTCGAAATCATAAAAAGACCATGAAGGTCGGAGCTGCAAGGATACACCTCTCACGCGGCTTTTAGGGTTTGGCCGGCGTCTCGACGCCGGGGGCTGGCGCAAGGGGCGCGGGAGGAGAAGGGGCCGCGGCCACCGATGCCAGGGTCATCGTCCCCTCCAGGTCCTCCTTGAACTCCTCGCTGTAGATGTCGAGCATGGTGAGGAAGAGCGCGGCGATCATCGGCCCGATGATGAAGCCCATGGCGCCGAACATGGCGATGCCGCCCAGGGTCGAGAAGAAGACCATCAGGTCGTGCATCCCGGTCTCCTGGCCGACCAGGCGCGGGCGCATCAGGTTGTCCACGTTCACGATCACGACCACCGTGACCAGCAGGATGCCGATCCCCTGCCCTATGTGGCCGGTCGCCATCTGGATGAAGGCCGCGGGATAGAGCACCAGCCAGGCCCCCACCAGCGGGATGATGGCGAAGAACGTGGCCACCACCCCCCACAGGAACGGCGAGCCGACGCCGAAGATCCAGAGCGTCAGCCCGGCCAGCGTGCCCTGCACCAGGGCGATCAGGAGCGTCCCCTTGACCGTGGCCCGGGCGACGGAGGAAAAGCGGGCTGCGATGGCATTCTTGTACTCCCGCTCCAGGGGGATCAGGTAGCGCAGCTTGCGCAACAGGGTCTTCCCGTCGCGGAAGAAGTAGAACATCGTGAACAGCGTCGTGAACAGGAGGATCACCCCCTGCAAAGTGCCGCGGGAGGTCTTGTTGATGACCACGGCCAGGAACGAGCCAGCGGTGCTGGCGGCATCCTGGAGGCTCGCCTTCCAGTTCACCTTGTCCAGCCCCCACCGCTGGAACAAGGGGGATTTCCGGAGCTGGCCGAACGGCCCCTCTCCCCCCTTGGCCATGATCTCGGACAGCTTGGCCTCGGCCGTGTGGTAGACGTCGATCGCCTCCAGGGTGACCAGGTTGGCCACTCCCAGGATCGGCAGGATGACGGCCAGCAGCAGGAGCACGCAGCAGACGAAGGCGGCGATCGTCCGGCGGCCCCTGAATTTCCGCATGAACCACTCGAACATCGGATAGAACAGCGTCGTGAAGACGGCGGCCAGCAGGATGGGCACGACGAACATGCGGACCATGTAGAGGAAGGTCGCGGTGGCGCCGAGCAGGATGGCGATGAAGAAGTAGCGGCTGAGAGTCTTCTGGTTCATGGGGCCCCTATTCTTTCACGGGGATGGCCCGGCCGTTGCATCTTCATGTGGGAAGCGGCCCGGTGGCCGCCCTGACATGACTGGAGACCCGAGAATGTTCCGAAGCTCGAAAACGCTTCTTGTCCTCTTTCTGCTCCCTCTGGCAGCCGGAGCCCGTCCGCCGATCAAGGAGGAGCAGAAGCCTCAGCAACAGCCCGCACAACAGCAGCCGGCGCAACAGCAGCCGGCGACACCCGAAGCTCCCGCGGCACCTGGCGTCCCCATGGAGAAGGCCAAGGACTTTGACATCCAGGTCCTCCTCGACCGGGCCGGCTTCTCGCCCGGCGTGATCGACGGCAAGGCCGGGATGAACACCCGCAAGGCCCTCTCCGCCTTCCAGGAGGCCCACGACCTGCCGGTGACGGGCAAGCTCGACCCGACGACCTGGGAGAACCTGCTCGCCGCGGGCAAGGGCACGGCACTGCTGGAGTATGCGATCACCCAGGAGGACGCTGCCGGGCCGTTCGTCCAGATCCCCGAGGACATGGTGGAGAAGTCCAAGCTCGAAGCGCTGGGCTACTCCTCGGTGCTGGAGCTTTTGAGCGAGAAGTTCCACGCCAACCCCAAGTTCCTCAAGAACCTGAACCCCCAGGCCCGGTTCGCCGCGGGGGAGACGGTCCGCGTGCCCAACGTCCGCACCCAGGCGCCGGCCGCCGAGGCCGGGGACGTCCGCGTGGTAGTCTCCAAGGAGAACAGCTCACTGATTGTGGAGCGCGGCGGCGACGTCCTCTTCTATGCCCCCGTCACCTCGGGCAGCGAGCACGACCCGCTGCCCATCGGCGACTGGACGGTCAAGGGCGTGGCCAAGAACCCCACCTTCCACTACAACCCCGACCTGTTCTGGGACGCCGACCCCGAGCACTCCAAGGCGAAGATCCCGGCCGGCCCCAACAACCCGGTCGGCAGCGTCTGGATCGACCTCAGCAAGGAGCATTACGGGATCCACGGCACGCCCGAGCCCCGCACGATCGGCCGCACGCAATCACATGGCTGCGTCCGGCTGACCAACTGGGACGCGCTCACCGTGGCGAGCCTGGTCAAGCCGGGGACGCCCGTGCTCTTCCGGCCATGAGCGGAGAGAAAAAACCCAACGCGGCGGTGATGACCGCGGGGCTCGGCGGCTTCGTGCTGGGCGCGCTGACGGTGCTCTTCATCGTCTGGGCCTATACCGGGTTCCGCACCGAGGACGGACTGCCCACGGCCGAATTGCCGCAGGAGCAGGCCGCAGCCCGGCCGGCGCCCCAGCAGCAACCAACAGCCACTCCGGCGCCGCAGAGCCCCACCGGCGCGGCCCGCCCCTGGGTGCAGCCCAGCCCGCTGGAGGGGCCGCGGGCCGAGAGACCACCAGCGCTCCCGGCGCCCGCCGACCTGCAGCAACGGGACCTGGTCCTCCCCGTCCAGGGGATCCGCCCCGAGCAGCTCCAGAACACCTTCGAGGACTCCCGCGGCGGCGGACGGGTACACGAAGCGATCGACATCATGGCCCCCCGCAACACGCCGGTGCTGGCGGTCGAGGACGGCAAGATCGCCAAGCTCTTCACCAGCAAGCAAGGGGGGCTCACGATCTACCAGTTCGACCCCTCGGAGACCTATGCCTACTACTACGCCCACCTGGAGCGCTACGCCGACGGCCTCAAGGAAGGGATGGTGCTCCGCCGCGGCCAGGTGGTGGGCTACGTGGGCAGCTCGGGCAACGCCAACCCGGAGGGGCCCCACCTGCACTTCGCCATCTTCCGCCTGACGCCGGAGAAGCGCTGGTGGGACGGCGCCCCGGTCAATCCCTTCCCGGTTCTCGGGGGGCGCAGCTCCGACCGCGTCGAGCCTGCCCGCTGACCTGCTAAACTTCCCCAAGGATGGGAACCACCCTCGTCGCCCTGCTGGCCGCGGCCGGCCTCGGCCTTCTTCCCGACGTCCCCACGCGGCCGGTCGGGCCGGAGTTCAATCCTGCCGTGGCGCGGCCGGGGAAAACCGTCGAGCGCCTGGACGGCCTCGTCCGCCTGCCGCCCCTGGTCTCCCCCGGCGAGACGATCGAATTCACCCCCCTGAACCCGGCGAAGACGCCGCCGGGCGGTAGCTGGCAGGTGGCCGGCGTCGAGGCCCGGCCCGTCGAAGGGTCGGAGCCGCGCCTCCGGGTGCAGCTCCCCGCGGACCTCGATTCGATGGGGCCGCTGCCGGTGGTCTACCTCGATTCCAAGGGCAAGCGCCTGGTGGAGGCCTCGGGGCTGGAGCAGTCCCGGATCGTCCCGACCATGATGGAGGGAATGACCATTCCCTCCGGCCCCCGCCTCTCCCGCTGTGGCTCGCGGTGGGTTCAGGACGGAGTGGCCTGCGCCTGCGGCTGGTTCCCCGGCGAGGCGGCTCGCCAGGGATTCCTGATCGACGGCCGGCCGGCCGGCCCGTTCGTGGCGGTGTCCCGGCGCTCGGTCTGCGCGCGGGTCGGTCTCGGACCGCACCGCCTGTCGGGCTCCGTCGCCGCCGGCTTCGACCCGGCGCGTGACGAGGGCAGGATCGACGCCGTGCAGATCCGGCGCTTCCCCCCCTTCCTGAGCCTCCGCCCTCTCCAGTCCGCCGCCATCAAGTGGATGGTCCTGGGCACCAAGGAGCCCGTCCGGCTGCGCCTGCGCAACACGGCCCCGGACCTGGCGACGTTGGAAGGCGGCTCGGTGCAGACGGTCGCCACCTCGGGCGGGCTGCACAACTCGGCGAGCCGGGACGTCCGCTGGCTGGCCGGGAGCGGCCCCTTCCGGATCGAGGCCGCGGTCGAGGACAACGCGTCCCCCTTCCTGGGCGACGAATACCTGACCCTGCTCGGCGAGCTGTTCCAGCGCGAGGTGCGGCGGATGGCGGCCGGCCTCGACGCCGGGATCAAGACCCTGCCTGAAGAGCGGAACCTGTACTCCAAGCCGGAGGTTCTGGCACTGCTCGCCGCCACCCGGGACGAGGTCCCGCGGGGGCTCCCCTACCCGGAGCTGGCCGCTTTCCGCGATGCCGCCTCCGACCTCCTGGAAGAGACCGCGGCCCGGGTCGAGCTCCTGCCCTCGGCCGAAGTCAAGAAAGTCCAGCCGCTTCTCCGCCAGGTCCAGGACTTCCTTGCTGCCAGCGGCGAGTCGCCGCAGCGCAGCCTCTGCGTTCTCAGCTCGCCCGAGGAGGGCGCCATCGTCAAGATCTACCCCCGGAGCCTCCCCTCGGTTCCGGTCGAGACCTCGACGGCGGACATCATCTCGCACCTCTTCCCGGGCAAGTACCGCTACGAGATCTCGAAGGAGAGCTTCAAGGACGTGGAGTCCGAGATCGACCTGACCGGCAATATCGCCGATATGCGGCTGGTCCTGGACTGCCGTCTCGTTCCCAGCGGCAACCGCAACCGTCCCTCCCCCTGCCGCCTGGCCTCCGCGTCCGAGCGCGGCGCGGCGCGCTGCCGGTGGGAGTGATCAACCGGCCGTCTTCACCCAGCAGCGCAGAACTTCCGCCACGCTCCAGGCCTGGGCCACGCAGCCGCGGGGGGTGTAGGGCTCCTCGGCGTCGAAGATCTCGCTGATCGAGCCCAGGCAGGCCTCCCCCAGGTGGGGAAGAAAGCCTTCGAGCGCTTCGCGCGCGCCTTTCCGGTCCTCGGGATAGACCCGCAGCCAGGCATCCACGTAGGGTCCGATCAGCCAGCCCCAGATGGTTCCCTGGTGGTAGGCCGCGTCGCGGGAGCGGAGGTCGCCGTCGTAAGTCGGCTTGTAGTCCGGATGGCCGGGAGCGAGCGAGCGCAGCCCCACCGGCGTGAGCAGGCGCTCGCGGACGACGCGCATCACCGGCTCCCAGCGTTCCGGGGCCAGGACCGGGTGAGGCAGCGAAATGGCGAAGACCTGGTTCGGCCGGCAGGCGGGATCTTCCTCGTCCACCACGTCGTAAAGGTACCCTCCCGCCTCGTACCAGAACCGGAGGTTGAACGATTCCCGGGCGCGCTCGGCATGCTCGGCGATCTTCTGAGCCGTATCGGGGCTCCGCTCCCGCAGCCAGCCTTCCAGGAGCATGAGCGCGTTGTACCAGAGGGCGTTGATCTCCACCGCCTTGCCCCGCCGCGGCGTCACCACCCAGCCATCCACCTTGGCATCCATCCAGGTGAGCTGATACCCCTCCGCCCCCTGTCTCAGGAGGCCGTCCTCGGGATCGACCCCGATGCCGAAGCGTGTTCCCTCCAGGTGATGGTCGACGATGTCGAGCAGGGTCGGCAGCAGGAGATCGAGGGTGACCCGGTCGCCCGTGACCTCGACGTAGCGGTGGAGAGCATGGAAAAACCAGAGGGTGGCGTCGGCCGTGTGATAGAGCCCGTCGCGGTCGCCCTCGGGGAAGAGGTTCGGGATGAGGCCGTCGCGCACGTGGCGGGCGAACGTGCGCAGGATGTAGCCGGCCTCCAGGTGGCGGCCGGTGGTGAGGGTCAGCCCTTCGAGGCTGATCATGGTGTCCCGGCCCCAGTCGGTGAACCAGTGATAGCCGGCGATGATGCTGCGCGCCTCGTCGCCGGCGGCGCGCGCCCGCGCCGCGTCCTCGGACCGGCCGGGGGTCACCACGAACGAATCGGCGGCGAGAACCAGATCCGCCGCGACATCGTCCCGAACCATCCCGATCAGCCGCCCGCGGCGCTCCAGCTCGGCCGCCAGCGCCTCCCGGGGGGGAAGCGCCCGCATCGTCTCCCAACTCTCCACCGAGGCGATCAATGCCATCTCGACCTCGTCCGCTGCCAGGTCGGCGCCGAAGAATCCGGGCGACCAGAGATCGCCGCTCCAGTCGTACCCGCGACGCTTCTCGATCTCGTAGCTGACCTCCGTGATCCTGCGGCCCGCCAGCGTGAAGGTCGGGTTGGCGCCCTGGATCGCCATCCGCAGGGATGGCAGGCGGGGATCGGAGCCGCAGATCTCGTAGCGGTCCCCCACGTGAGTGAAGACGAAAGGCTCGGCCAACGGCTTCGAAACCGGCTCGTCGTGCCCGCGGAAGTGGAGAGTGGGGTGCATCTCCAGGCGGACGATCCCGGTCCCCTCGGCAAGACGGTAGAGGACGTAGGCGGTGTTCTGGAGGTGGCCGAGGAAGACCCGCTTTTCCAGAATGTAGCCGTGGGCCTCGTAGCGCCAGACCGGGAGCCCGGACTCCAGCCGGAGCTCCCCCGAGTGTCCGGACTCGCCGCCCAAGGAGACGATGGTGCCGTCCGGAAGGCGGAGGACCTCCGTAAGCTGGCCGAGCATCAGAGTCCGCCCGAGAGGCGCCGGCAGGGCCGCGATCAAGGTCCCGTGGTAGCGGCGCGTGGGCACGCCCGAAAAAGTGCCGGCGGCGTAGCCCCCCAGGCCGTTGGTCACCAGCCACTCGCGGGTCACCAGGGCCGCGGGGAGCGGCTCGGGGCCGCTGTCCTCCTCCAACTCGACTTCCCTTCGCTCCAGCGCAACCGCCATGATCTCGGGGCACAATGCACACGGTGTGCCGCAAGCGCGTGACGGTCCTCGAGCGGCGGGCTCGGATTTCCTAAAGCTGGTAGAAGACCCCGGCCGCCCGGAGGACCTCCGGGCCGGTCGGCTTCGAGACGCCCCGGGCGGGTTCTAGCGTAATCACCACATCACGGGTGCCGGCGGGCATCGTCTCCGAGTAAAGCTCCACTTTCTCCCCGGCGCCGGGATCGAAGACGCCGCCGCTGAACCTCCCCTCCTGGGCAACCCACCAGAGCTGATAATCGCGGCCCGGTGGGGCGGGCGGAAGCTCGTGGACCGCCAGGTACCAGTGCTGGTTGTCGGCGGCCACGAAGAGAATGCCGCGGGCTTGGCTCTGCGGGTCGACCGGCCGCAGCGGGCTCACCTTGACCGCGGGCGCCGTCACCAGCGCGAAGTTCACCCGCATCCGCTCCATCGCTGCCTGCATCCCCGCGACTGACTGCTCGGCCTCCTGCCGCTGGGTGTCCATCGCCCTCTCCAGGCTTGCGATGGTCTCCTCCATGCGCGCCTGGCGCAGGAAAAGCCACCCGCAGAGCGCTCCCAGGGCCAGGATCAGCGTGGCGGCCAAGGCCATCGGCCAGACGCTCCGCCGCCGCGCCGACATGGCCATGCCGCGAGCGGCCGGCACCTCGCGGGAAGGCCTGGGAACAGGGACCGGCGCCGGCCGGACCGGTGCTGAGACGACCACCGGAGCAGGCCGGGGCTCCATCTCCTGGGTCTCGTCACCGGGCAGGGTCTCGTCGCCGCGGACGATGGACAGGAGCCGCGATTTGATCTCCGGCCGGGGAGCCGCCGGCTCCAGCTCGCAGGGGACCAGCCCCAGCACCTCCGTATAGAGGCGCGCCAGCGTCTCGTCGGCCTCCGTGGGCATGGGAGGCTCGTCGCCGCCCGCCTCCAGCGCGGCCAGGATGGTGCGGTCTTCGGGGGACAGGTCCACGTTCACAAAAGCTCCCGGATGTCGGAGCGCAGGGCGCCCCGCAGCTTCTTCATGGCGAGCAGCGTCCGCGTCTTGACCGTGCCCAGCGGCAAACCCGCCCGCTCCGCGATCTCGCTCTGGGAGAGGCCCTCGTAGAAGGCCATCTCCAGGACCTGCTTCTGCTCGGGAGGCAGCTTGTCCAGCTCGGACTTCACCCGCTGGCGCCTCTCTCGGAAGAATACGGACTCCACCCCCTCGGGGGATGCATGCCCGGCCCGATCCTCCTGATGAGCGGCCTCGTGTACCCGCTCCACGACCTTGCGGTTGCGCAGGCGGTCGATGGCCCGGCTGCGGGTGATCAGCACCAGCCAGGTGGAAACCGACGAGCGCCCCGCGTCATAGCGGGCGGCGTTGTTCCAGACGTGGAGGAAGACCTCCTGCAGGATCTCTTCGGCATCCGAGGCGCCGGCCAGGATGCGCCGGGCGAGGGCGAGGAGGGTGGGCGCGTGCCGGTCGTAGAGATCCGCGAGCGCCTGCGGGCGCCGCTCCAGGACCTGGCGCAGGAGCATGGCGTCGGTCGGCCCCGGAGAGCCTGTCAGCGAAGGGAACGGACCCGATTCCGGCATCTTGTTGTGGATAAACGGCTCACGAGGCGAGCCTTAGGATAGCATGACGGCCATGGACCACCCCACCGCCAACAGCGGGCCGACGCAGCCCGCCATCCGGGTCATCATGATGCCCAAGGATACCAATGCCCTGGGCACGATCTTCGGCGGCATCATCCTCTCCCACATCGACCTGGCCGGCGCGGTGGAAGCCCACCGCCACATCACCGGCCGCATGGTCACCGTATCGATGCGCGAGGTGGTCTTCCATGCCCCGGTCTTCGTCGGCGACCTGGTCAGCTTCTTTACCGAGACGGTGCGCCTGGGCAGGACTTCGATCACCGTCCGGGTGATGGTGGAGGCCGAACGCCGCACCCGCGGCTCGGGAAAGGTCAAGGTCACCGAAGCCGAGGTGGTCTACGTCCACGTCGATCAGAACAATCAGCCGATCCCCCTGAAAGAGGAAGCGGGCATCAACTCGGGAATCAGCTCGTAGCCGGTTCGAAACGCTCGAAGCAGCCCCGGCAGCGCGCCTCGTAGGATTCCGTATCCCCCACCTGGAGCTGCTCGCTGCCGCCCGCCGTGCGCTGGCTGTAGCACGCCGGCTCGCCGCAGCGCATGCAGACGGCGTGCATCTTGTCCACGTACTCGGCCAGGGCGAGGAGCTGCGGCATCGGCCCGAACGGCCGGCGGAGATAGTCGAGGTCCAGGCCGGCCACGATCACCCGCAGCCCGCGGTCGGCCAGCTCGCTCACCAGCCCCACCAGCTCGAGGTCGAAGAACTGCGCCTCGTCGATGCCGACGACCTCGACGGCGGGATCGAGCCTCTGGCGCAGCTCGCAACTGCAGGTGACGCTCACCGCCTCCAGCTCGCGGTTGTCGCGGGTGACCAGGAGGCAGGGATCGTGGCGGTTGTCGGAGCCGGGCTTGAAGACCTGCACCCTCTGGCGGGCGATGGCCGCCCGGCGTAGGCGCCGGACCAGCTCCTCGCTCTTGCCCGAGAACATGCCGCCGG
>DASUNJ010000080.1:0-23337 GCA_036277235.1 Thermoanaerobaculia bacterium
TGGTAGGACTTGAGCTCCTTGACCGAGCCCAGCGGAATCGACTCCGCCCACTCCACGGCCTTCTTTTCGCCGCCTGTCAGCTTGTGGAGGAAGTCGACGGCCTCGTCGCGCTCCCGGAACAGGCGCCAGATGAAGGTATGGCCGGCGGGAGCGGTGAAGTAGGTGTAGCTCTTGGCCCCCTGGGAGAGGTCGAACCCGAGGTTCGACTCGCCGTTGACTCCCACGCAGGCCACCGCAACGGCGCGGCAGGCGAGGGTCAGGGCCTTGATGGCGTCCTCGTAGTCCCCCAGCTCCTCGCGCGACAGCGGCGAGTGGTACACGGCGATGCGCGAGCCATCCTCCTCGGCAAGGAGGTTGTAGGGGATGTCGTTGCGGTCCATGGCGTCCTTGGTCTCGCTCGTGGTCACGAAGACGTCCTCGGTGCCGGTCACCTTGTAGGTGATGGCATAGACGTCCTTCTCGAGCTGCGAGAACGCTTCGGCGAGGATGCTCTCATCCTCGACCGTGAAGTAGAACAGGCGATTCATCATGCGTCGAGCCATGCGGCTGATTCCTCCAGACCGGGTGTCGCTTGTGCTTGGGATCGGTGGCGGGTAACTCGCCCCGTCAAGCCATTGTAACAAATGCCGGCCGGGGACTATTCGGGGTATTCAGCGGCTACTGGCGAGATAGGCGTCGAGCTGGCTTCGCTCCTCGGGGGTGAGGTCGGCGTCCTCAAGGAGATAGCTTTCCCCGGCGGGCGGGAGCGGCACCGTGGCGGTCGAGAGCATCTGGTTCAGCCTCTCGCAGTCGAGGTCGGGAGCGAGCAGCGCGGGGATGCGGTCGCAGAACCCCACGACCTGACTCGCGATCCCGCTCTGGATCTTCACCCGCATCTGCTTGGGCAGCTGCTCGGTGGTGATCACGTAGGCGCCGGGCTCGCGGGTCACCCTCACTCTCCCCTCCAGGGTCGCGGCCTGCGGCGGGACGAGTACATCGTCCTGCAGCCGGGTGGCGGCCATGCCCGCTACGTCCAAATCTGCCACGAGCCGGCCCTTGCCCAGGAATTCCACCCGCAGCTCGGCCGTGTGGCTGCCTCCCGGCCCGGGCTCCAGCCTCAGGAAGTGGCTGCGGAGCGTCATGTTGCTCCTCGGCGACGAGAGCTGGATCGTCAGCGGCCCCTGCTCGATCGGAGCGATCTCCGGGATCATCTCGGGATAGCTGCGGTTGAACCGCTCGAAGCGGAACTGGCCAGGGACCGCAGCCCCCAACAAGAGGACGGCAGAGACAACGAGGAGGAGACGGCGCATCAACATCCGCTAAGGATAATACCCCCTCGCCGTCCGCACCTTCCCACCGCGCTTCACCCTTACCTCGACCGGACGGTACCCGTACTCGTCCGCGGGCTTCTCCGACTCGTACGCCAGGTAATAGCGGCTGCGCAGCTCGTGCTCGATCTCGCCGTAGATCTCGGCCAGCTCCTCGGCGCGTTCCACGAAGTAGACCTTGCCGCCCGTCGATTCGGACAGGGTCGAGAGCTGGCCCCGCACCTCGAAGCTGAGCACCGGCACGTTGAGGCCGATGGCATAGATCGCCACGCCGCTCCTCTGCGCGTACTCCAGGGCGCGCTGCCAGGGCGTGTTGCTCCCCGTGTCCTCGCCGTCCGTGAGCAGGATCAGCGCGCGCTGGCCGCGATAGCCGCGGAAGTAGTAGAGAGCCGTGATGAGGCCGTCGTAGAGCGCCGTCCTCCCCGCCGCCCGCATGCCTTCCAGCGACTCGCTGACAGCCTCGAGGTCGTCCGTGGGCGGCATGGCAAGGTAGGGCCGGGTCGAGAAACCGACCCCGAAGGCACGGTCCTTGGCTTTGAGCTTGCGCAGGAAGCCGTCGGCCGCGCGCTGCGCTTCCACAAGGGAAGAGGCCATGGAGGTCGAGGTGTCGATCACGAAGCCCAGGGTGAGGGGCAGGTTTTCCACCATCTCGAAGCGCGAGACCGTCTGCGGCTTGCCGGATTCCAGGACCTCGAAGTCCCCGGCCGAGAGGCCACGCACCAGGTTGCCGCCGTCCGTCACGGTCGCGAACAGCTCGACCAGGTTGACGTCGACCTGCTCCAGGTTCTCGGGCGCCCGCAGGAAGCGCACGGTCTCGGTCCGCCGGCCATCGTCGAGCTGCGCCAGGACGGTCAGGTGGACGATCGGCTCGTCCGGGACGTCCACGTCCGCCTGCCAGGGAGGAGCGGACAGGGTCGTGACCGTGCGGTCGTTGACCTTGAGCTCGACCAGCTCGACGCGGTTCTCGTCCGGCACGGCCACCTCGGCCCGCACCTTCACGCGCCGGCCGATCCGGGCGCCCTCGGCAGGTTCCGTGATCATGACGCGGAAGGCGCCGCGGGTCTGGTTGATCATGACCTCGTCCGAGGCCACCAGCTCGCCGGCTTCGTCGTACCCCTCCACCTTCACCACCTGTTCGCGGGGCGCCGACGCCAAGCGCACCTCCGCGGAGTACGGCGGCTTGGCGCGGGAGAACTGGGCCTCGCCGTCCACGAGGAAGACCACCTTGACGATTCGGTCGCCGTTGACCATGGCATCGGCGCGCCAGGTGCCGAGCACCACCTCGTCGATCGGCGGCACGAGGATCAGGCTGTCCTTGCCGGCCAGCGTGAGAGGGATCATCTCGCCCTGGGCTGCCGACAGGGTCGAGGCGCGCGCCAGCCGCGCCTCCGGCTTTTCAGGGACCAGGAAGCCACGCGCCACCCGCGTCTCGGCTCCGCTCACCTCGTCCCGCACCTTCATCCGCAGAAGGAAGGGCTGCTCCGGACGGAGCCGGCGCTCGAGCAGCAGGGCAACGAGACCGTCCGCATCCGGACGAGGCAGCCGGAAGCGCATCCGGAACTCCTCGAAGGATTGCCCCTCGCGCTCGATCGTGCCTTCGACCGTGAGCTTGATCCGATCCTTGCCGTCCTCATTCACCAGCGCGACGCCTCCATCCGCCCCGGGGGGCGCCAGCCCGACCAGGATGCGGGTGACGAGGCGCTGCCCCTGCTTGTCCGGGAAGTCGAGGTCGAGGCTCTCCAGCGCGAGACGGGGCGGAGGAGGACCGAGACGGGTCGCCATGGCAGCCCGGGCCCAGGCGGCGAGGTCCGCCGGCCGCACCAGGAAATTCGCCCGGTTCCGCGGCCGGGACCAACGGAACGCGGCGTAGGGCTGCTCCTGGATGTTGCCGTCCGACCTCCGGTTGATGCCGCCCGCGCTCGCCACGACCTTTCCACGCAGGCCGTCGATCCCGGTCGCCTCGTCCACCTGGAGCGAGGTGGGACAGGCATGGCGGTCGATCCGCTTGCCGCCGATCCCCAGGGTCTCCCACTGATCGAGCCATCCCGCCATCTGATCGGTGTAGAGCGCCCGCTTGGAATCGATGGGCAGCCAGAGACGGAACGGCTCGTCGGGCGACGGACGGAAGAGGATCAGCCGGCGCTGGTTGGGAACGGCGCCGTAGGTCCAGATCTCCAGCGGCTTGAACGCGTTGCCGCAGTCGATCACGAGCTTCTCCGCGGGCGGCCCCTGGAGGAAGAGGAGATGCCCGCGGGCGTCCGACGGCGAGTGCTCCTCGAAGGCGAGGCGCTTCCGGAGCTCGATCCCCTCGCGCAGCTCGTTGACCGGCGTCTCGGGGATCGGATCGGCCAGGAAGCGCTCGATGAAGGTGTCGCGCCCCGCCTCGTCGAGAGTGAGCAGCTCCGCCTCCTGTTCCTTCGTGAGCAGCAGGCCGGGGCCGTCCTGGAGGAAGGCCCGCTGCGGCTCGGGCCAGAGGATGGGGTCGTCAGCCGCCAGCGTTGGAGCGGCCGCAAGCAGCGCGGCCCCCAAGATCCCCCGGAGCCTCACTGGTAGTACCCCCGCGACGTCCGTGCCTTGTGCCCGCGTTTCACCTTCACCTCCACCTCCCGGAAGACGCCGGGCTTGCCGCCGGCCTGGTTGGAGTTGTAGGCCACGAGATACCGGCTGCGCAGCTCGCGCTCGATCTGCGCGTAGATGGCGGGCAGCTCCTCGGCCTTGCTGGTGAAGAAGGACTTGCCCCCGCTCGTCTCGGCCAGCTCGGAGAGCTTGTTCCGCAGGCCGCCCATGACCCCGAGGTTGAAGCCGATGGCATAGACCGCCACGCCGCTGCGCCGCGCGTACTCCAGCGCGTCGTTGTAGGCGATGTAGCTCGCGTTGTCCTCGCCGTCCGACAGCAGCACCAGGGCGCGCTGCCCCTTGATGCCGCGGAAGTAATAGAGGCTGTGCACCAGGGCGTCATGGAGCGCGGTATCGCCCACGGCCTGCAGGTCCTCGAACGAGCGCACCACTGCCTCGACGTCGTCGGTGGGCGGCATGTCGAGCCGCGGCCGGGAGGAGAAGCTCACGGAGAAGCTCCGGTCGCGCGGCGTCATCACCCCGCGGAGAAAGGCGGCCGCCGCGTCCTGCGCCTGGACCAGCGACGACCGCATGGAGCCCGAGGTGTCGAGCAGAATGCCGACCGTGAGGGGCAGGTTCTCCACCAGCTCGAACTTGGTGACGTCCTGCTTCTTGCCCGACTCCAGCACCTCGAAGTCGTCCTGCGTCAGCCCGCGGACCAGCTCCCCGGCGCGGTCGGTCACCGCCACATACAGCTCGACGAGGTTGACCTCCAGCTCCTCGAAGTACTGCGGCGCCCGCACGAAGCGCACGGTCTCGGCGCGGCTGCCGTCGTCCAGGATCGCCACCACGGTGACGTAGGCCACCTCCTCGTTTGGCACCACGACGTCAGCGTGCCAGGGAACCTTGTTCAGGATGGTCGCCACCTTGTCGTTGATCCTGAACTCGACCGACTCGATGCGGCGGCCGTCCGGCACGCTGACCTCGGCCTTGACGGGCAGCTTGCCGGGCGCCACCCGGGTTCCTTTGGAGGGCTCCATGATGAAGACCGCGAGCGCGCCCCGCGGCTGGTTGAGGATCACTTCGTCGGCCACCACCAGCTTGCCTTCGGCGTCGTACCCCTCCGCCCGCACGATCTGCTCGGTGGGGAAGCGGTTCAGGCGCAGCTCGGCCGAGAACGGCGGGTTCGTCTTGATGAGCTGCTGCACGCCGTCGACCAGGAAGACGACCTTCTGAATGCGCTTGCCCGTGACCAGGGCGTCGGCGCGCCAGACCCCCAGCACCACGTCGGCCGGAGGCGGCAGGAGCAGCAGACTGTCGCGGCCCTGGCCGACCTGCTCGGGCACCAGCGAGCCCACGTTCGCCACCCTGGCCTCCAGGTCGTCGCCCGTGGGGCTCAAAGGGACGCGGAAGGCGCGGGCGATCCGCGCCTCGCTGCCGCTCCCCTCGTCCTTGACGCGGAGCCGCATCACGAACGACTCCCCGGGGCGGAGCTGCTGCTCCGACACCAGCGACACCGGCACGCCCGCCTCGGGGACCGGCAGCCGGTAGCGGATGCGGAACTCCTCGAACGGCCGGCCTTCGCTCTCCAGTATGCCGTCCATGGTGAGGATGACCTCGGGCTTCTTGCTCTCCTCGGTCACCTGGGGCTCAAGCCCGCCACCAGGCACGGCGAGATAGGTGCGCACCGTGATGCGCTGCTTCGCCATGTCCGGGAAGCGGAAATCGAGAGAGGTGACCTCCATCGCGGGCGGCGCCTCGGGCACCTCGGTGGCCGCGGCTGCGCGCGCCCAGGCCGCGAGGTCCTTGGGCGGAGCGAGGAAGCCGCTGGCGTCCTTCGGCTTGATCCATGAGAGGTTCGGGTTTTCCGTGACCCCGGTGAGCCCGCGGACGCCGGTCGCCTCGTCCACCTCCATCACGTCCTTGCAGTTCTGGAGGTCGATGCGCTTGATGTAGAAGCGCCCGCGCAGCTCCTCCCACTGCATCATCCAGTACTCCATCATCTCGGTGTAGAGCGCCTTCTTGGAGTCGGAGGGCAGCCAGAGCCTCCAGGGCTCGGACGGCGAGGGCTTGTAGACGACGAGCTTCTTCTCCTCCGGCTTGCCGTCCTTGCCCCTCCCTTCGTGATAGGTCCAGATCTCCAGCGGCTCGAAGACGAAGCCGCAGTCGAGCGTCTTCGTCGCCGCCGGAGCGCCGTTGAGGAACAGGATCTGCGCCCGCACGTCGAGCGGCGAGGCGTATTTGGCCACGGCGAGCCGCTGCCGGCGGTCGATCCCGGCCTTGAGCTCGGGATCGCGCTCCAGGAACTCGCGGATCCATTTCTCCCGCCCCGCTTCGTCGAGGGCTCTGAGCTCGGCGCGCTGTTCCGCCGTGAGCAGCAGGGCCGGACCGTCCTGGAAGAAGGCGCGCTGCGGCTCGGGCCACTTCAAGGGGTCGTCGGACGGGGCGGACTGGGCGGCGGCGGTTCCTGAAAAAAGGACACAGAGGGCAAGAAAGCTTCTAATGGATCTCACAAGAGTGCCTCGTTCGCAAGGCCGGTGCCATAGGACGGGATCGACCTTGGCAGCGGCGCCCGGAGAGACTACTATGGGCGCTGTTCTATGGCGAAGCACGTCCGCAACGCACCGATCCGGACCTGGGAAAGCGGCGACATCGTCCAGGGCTTCGCGCTCCTGACGAAGAAGGAGCTGCGCCAGGACCGCAACGGTAAAAGCTTTCTGGACATGGAGATCGCCGATGCCAGCGGCTCCATGACGGCCAAGGTCTGGTCGGACAGTCCGGCGCTCAGCGCCCAGTTCGAGCCCCACAAGTTCATCGCCTTCCGCGGCTCGGTCAAGAACTACCGCGACCAGCTCCAGCTCAGCATCGACGACTGCCGCGAGACCACGGAGGACGACCGGCGCTTCGGATTCGACGAATCGCAGCTCATTCCGTCCACTCGCGAGGACATCGATGATCTCTGGACGCGACTCACCCGGATCTGCGAAGAGAAGGTCGAGCGTCCCATCCTGCGGCGGCTGGCGACCGAGACGCTGGCCGTCCACGGCAAGGCCCTGCGCGAGCACCCCGCGGCCAAGGCCATGCACCACGCCTACCGCGGCGGGCTCCTGGAGCACGTGGTCTCGATGGCGGAGCTGGCCCTGCAGGTCTGCGGGCACTATCGCGACCTCGACCGCGACCTCGTTCTGATCGGAGTGCTGTTCCACGACCTCGGCAAGCTGCACGAGCTCGGGGCCATGCCCGCCAACGACTACACGGTGGTGGGACGGCTGGTCGGGCACGTGGTCATCGGCCGCGATCTTCTGCGCGACCGCTGCGCCGCGATCGAAGACTTCCCCGCCGACCTGCAGCTCCTCCTGGAGCACATGGTCCTCTCGCACCAGGGCAAGAAGGAGTTCGCCTCGCCCGTCGAGCCGATGACTGCCGAGGCCGTCGTCCTCCACTTCATCGACGACCTGGACTCCAAGCTGAACCAGCTCCGCGCCTCGCGCGAAGCCAATCCCGGCATGGTCTTCCACCGCGGCATGGGCCGCTACGTCTACCTGCCGCCCATCGCCGAACACCCCGGGCCGGAAGAGCCGGAGGTCGCAGTGCTGTCGCTGGATGGAGACTGCGAGATGGAAGCCGTTACCGAAGAGGTCGTCCAGGCACCGCTCTTCTCACCGTCCGACCGCTGAAGCCCCCGCCTTGAGCTTGCCCTGGAGATAGGACGTCGTCGTGGCGATCTCGTCGCGTACGCCGACCCCGACGGTCCAGCTCCCCTTGTCCAGCTTGATCCGCACCTCGTGGACGTAGTCAGGGACCTTGCCCTCTGCGAAATCCTTCTCGGGCACGGTCACCGTCACCACGCGGGTCTCGCGGACGGGCGTCGAAGTGGCCGCGCCGCTCGCCACCACGAAAAGGCGCAGGCGACCCTCCCGCGTTTTCTCCCCATTCGGACCCGGGCCTTTCGGTTCCAGGTAGAGCTTGCCCAGCGGGATCTTGACGCGCAGCGGCACCACGAACGATTCCCCCGCGGGCGTCTGCTGGCCGATCTCCAGCGCCGCGCCCAGCGGATTCTCCTCGGCCCCGAACACCATGGTGGCGGCCGTGCGCTCGGCGATCGCCTCGCCCAGCGACTTGTCCTGATACCAGCGGCGATAGCGGGCCGTCAGGCCCTTGCCCTTCACCTTGACCTCGATCTTGTGCTCCCGGTCGTCGGCCTGACGCTGCGGCCGGTATCCGATCGAGTAGTAGCTCGACAGGTCGGCAGCCATGGTCTGGAGGGCCGCGCCTGCCTGCGAGACGTTGAACATCGTGCGCCCGCCGGTCTCCTCGGCCAGGAAGCTGAGGCCGTTCTGCCGGTTCTGGATGCGCGCCTCCTGCAAGCGGGTGCCGCGCACCCAGCGCGCTCCCATGGCCTCGATGGGGTAGATCGCCACCCGGTTGCGGCTCGCCTTGGACGTTACCCGCCGGAAAAGCTCCGACGCGTCGTAGGTGCCGGCGTTCATGCCCGAGATCCGCTGACCCGACCGATACCCCGAGTACGCCTCGGCCCAGATGAACAGGTCCTCCCCCGGGACCGCCGGCAGGCCGTCGCTGACGTACAGGACCGCCTTGCGGCCGGGGAGGCCGCCCAGCCAGCCGACCACGGTCTCCAGCGCATCCAGCGAGGCGGCCACGTAGGAAGTCTCGACCTCCGCATACTCCCGGATACGCGCCTCCGCGGTCGCTCCCCAGCCGCCGATCGAGAGCGCGTCCGCCACCACCTGGATCTGGTGATCGCGGGAGCTCTCCCGGCTCGCCAGGTTCGATGCGAGCTTGCGGATCACCTCCACCTCGGAGAGCACCTCGCCGAGATCGGTGGTGAACGGCTTGCGGACCTCCAGCGAACGCCCGAAGCGCACGACCATCACCTGGTCGCCCGGCGACAGGGAGCCCCCAGTCAGGAACGCCTTCAAGCCCTCCAGGATGGAGTTGCGGCTCTCCTGCTCGGTGTTGTAGTCGTCCACGAACACCACCAGGCTCAGGCGCTGGTCGAGCGATCGAGGCTCCGCCAACGTGCTTCCCGGCGCAGGGCCGATCTCGGCGTAGAAATTCGTGATCTCAACCGGCTTGCCGTCCTCGAGGACCTGGAAATCCTCCCGTTCCAGCCCGGACACCGACTTGCCCTTCTTGTCGGTGACGACCACCTCCAGGTTGACGAGGCTCACCTCGATCTGATCGGTGAACGTCTCCTCGGCGATCTCGGTCTGCGCCGCGAGCGGCGCGCCGGGCAGGAGAAGGAGCAGCGCGAGGAACGTGCGGGGTCTAAGGAGCGAAAACATGGTCCGAGTGTACACCCGCCTCTCGACCGCCCCTACTCCTCCTTCCGGATCAGCCTCCAGAGCGCCTGCCGGTCGGGCGCCAGCAGCTCGGCGATCCGCGGAGGGTTGACGTTTCATGACCCTGGGTTTCCTCCAGAGGGTCGACCTCCTGCCGCACGCGCTGAGCACCATCCGGGATGTCGCGGGCGTGGTGCCGCTCGCCTACTTCATCGGCCTGCTCGTCGCGCGGAATCTCCGCGGTGAGATGGCTCTATCCACGCATGCCGTTGTGGATGCTCCTGCCGCTCCTGCTCGGAGGGCGGTCAGGAACAGCGCGGAGGCGACGAAGCAGGCCAGGTATCTCACCGTTCGTCCCTTTCGATAGCCGTGGAGGGAGGAGCCCCTCAGACACAGATGCGCAGGCCGTCTTGAAAAGGGACAGCCGGCGGCGAGCACGAAGGTGTGTCCCGACACCCCGAGGCCGAGGGCCCGCTGAACCAGGCCGTCGATGGCTGAAAGTGCTCTGGTGCCTCTTGTCAGAAATTCGAGGCGGCCGGCGAAACCCAGAAGAGACCAGTTGGTGAAGTGGATCTCAGCGGGACCCCAGAAAGTCAGAGGAGCCCTCATGGAATTCGTCGCCCGGGTAATCGCAGGCTCGTACGGCACCGTCACCCTCCGGGACCAATTCTTCGTGCAGGGGTTGAGACGGAGACGATCCCCATCGACGAGGAAGAGAAGATCCGAGCTTCGGTGGTTTTTGTTGCTATGGGCCGGACTGCTTTGCGTTTCCTGCACCTGCATCGTCCCGCCGCATCCTCCGCCGCTACTGACCGACGTCGACATCGGTAGCCCGTCACCCTTCGAGGCCGATGCGGTCATGCAACCCGACGGCTCGCTGCGGATCGTCTTCTATGGGCCCACCTCAGCACCGGTGGTGCGGGTTCAGATGGGCAACCAGGAGCAGTCGACGGCGGTACACGCCATGGCCGAGGGCGCCGGTTGGGCAGTCTCGCTGCCCGGGCTGTCCGATTCGGGCCAAGTCATCGTAGCGGTCGAAGTGCCCAACCCACCGCTGGACGCCGGCCTGCTCTTCGTCGAGGTCGGTTGGGCCAGCATCCTTTCCGACGAGCCGACGGAGATCGCCTCAGCCGACGGCGTCTTCTCGGTGCGCTTCGCCGCCGGCCAACTCCCCGCCGGCACCCGAGTGGCTATCACGCACCTGCCGGGCGCTTTGGGCGGCAATGCCATTGCGGGCCCCTACTCGGTATCGACTTCCGTGCAACTCACGGCGCGCGGGCTGTTCAGCCCGGCGCTGCCGCGATCGCAGCCGGACGAGATCGAGCCGCTTCCCGCCAGCGCGCGCGTGCTTCGCGCGGGCAGCACCGAAGGGATGACGTTCGTGCCCGTACCGTCCACTCTCCATGCCGCTCGTGCGCGCGTGGTATTTCAGGCCGAGCTGCCTGGTGTCTTCGCGCTCGAGCGAGGTGCGTCATGAAGCGCGTGTACCTGTTGTTCCTGCTGCCTGCCACCGCGTTCGCTCAGGGCTTCGGTGGCGACTACTACCGGGGCTGGAACTGCAATACGCTGCCGGCTTCCATCGTGATGTCGCGCATCGACTCGTCCATCGACTTTCAAGAGTCGAGCTGGGACTGGCCTGACGGCGGCGCTCCGGGGGCGATGGTCGGCCGCTGGTCCGGCGTCTATACCGCGCCTCAGGCGGGCGAATACGTGTTCCAGTTGCTCCACGACGACTCCGCCTCGCTATCGATCGACGGCGCCATCGAGGTGGCCGGTTATGGCAGCGGAGGCTCGATGCGCTCGGACTCGGGCACGGTGACCCTCACCGCGGGTCCGCACGTGCTCGAGGTCTGCTACGCCAACGTCTCGGGGACGGCCCAGCGCCTTCAGCTCACTTACCGGCCACCGGATGCGGCAGCGTTCGCCCTATTGTCCGGCGCCGCGGTGCGCGCTGACGTAGCTCCCTCGCCCGGCTCGGGCTTCATCAACTTCGACGACATCGACGCGGGCGTTGTGCTCGGCACCCAGCTCGGGGACCGGGGAGTCACCTTCGACGTGACGCCGGTGGGCTCCTCCGGCTTCTACCGCTCGCGTCCGCGTGTCGAGGTGCCGGTGCACGGCACTGCTTCGGTTCCCAAGCTGCTGCGCAACGGCTCGCGGGACGCCTTGGAGGGTCAGGATTGGAGCAGTGGCATTCCGCTCACCATCCGCTTCAACCGGCCGATGTCGTACGTGTCGGTCTCGGTGGGCACGGATCAGCGCCCGCTCGACCCGCGCCCGCGCGGAGTGCTCAGCGCGTACGACTCGACCGGCAGGCTGGTGGGCTCAAACCTGCTGTCACAAGTCACCAATACCACCACCGCGCCGATGCGGGTGCTGCGCGGCACCGCGGACATCGCCTTCGTCACCTTGGATTTCGGGGACGACTTCCACGACGAGCGCATCGACTCCTTGCGTTTCGAGGCGTTTCGCGCCACGACCATTCCACCCGACCTCACTGCGCCCGCCATCGAATTCGTCGACCTGGTCGACGGGCAGGATCTGTTCGCGCCGAGCTTCGCTCCCATCACCATTCGCGTGCGGGAAAACACCGGTTCGGTCACCACCGCTTCCGTGCAGGCGAACGGGGCCGCTTTCCCGCTCTACCGCGAGGCTTCGACCGCCCTGGGGTGCGTGGCGCCGCGCTGCAGCCAGTGGACGGGCTCGGTCAGGCTGGTCAACGGCAGGCAGACCATCACCGCCTTCGCAGCCGACGCCGCCTCCAACACCGGTACGGCGAGCCTCAACGTCAACTTCAGCTCAGGCACACTGATCCTGGTGAGCGACCACGGCGGCAGGGCAGTCGCCGACGCCGAGCTGTGGGTCAACCGGCGGCTGCACCCCACGCGCACCGGCTCCGCCGGCCAGTTGACGATCTTTCCTCCGCTGGCGGCGGGCACTCAGTTGGTGGCGCGCAAGCGTGTTCACGAGCAGAACACCTATCGCGATAACCACGACGCCGGCTCGACGCAGAACTGGAACTACCGGGTCTATATGACCAGTGTCACCATCAACAACGACGGCAGCCAGAGCATCCACTCCATCGTCGACCCCTCGCTGCCACAACGGCTGCAGGTGGTCAAAAGCAACGTGCTGATCGGCGCGCACCTCACCGTCTCGCTGGGTTTCGACGCGAACACTGCGAATTACAACCTGGTGAAAGAGAAGATCGATCAAATGTCGGACGCCCTCTACAACGCCACCGACGGGCAGCTCTTCATCGAGCAGGTCGAGCTGATGGATCACGCCCGCGACTGGGATTGGGTCGACCTGCAGATTTTCGCCAGCAACTCGCTGCGGGCGTTCGTGAGCTGGCCGGTGGGCAACTTTCTGGGTGAGAACCTGTTCTCCCGCTCGCGCATGCACCTGCCGTGGACCGAGCCGGGTCTTGCCTTCGCCCACGAGTTCGGCCACTATGGCCTCGAGCTGTTCGACGAATACCAGGACGACCACCCCGACACCCGTTGCACTCGGCGAGCGGTGGGCTCGGTGGAAGACGCTGGCGTCTTCGCCGGAGGGCAGCCGGGCTCGTCTTGCTTGATGGATGACCACCTCGCCTCGCCGAAGCTGTGCTCGGGGCACGCCGCGAACCCCCACGTGCATGGCACCCCACAGGGCGACGAGCCGTGCTTCTCGCGCTTCGCACGCCGCTTCGCCCAGAGCGGTTTGATCCTGAGGACCCCCGACAGCCGCGGAGCGATTCCGGCAGCGACCATCCTCCGTCCCGTCGACGGTTGGCGGCCGCGCTATACCATCATCGGGAACAGCGACGAAGCGCGTCTGTGCCCCCAGCCGGTGACCGTGCGGTTGCCGAGGGGCCGAGTGCCTGTGTACTTGAGCTCATCCAGTGGCTTCATCCGCCAGGGTCTCACCGACGCGATGGGGGACATCACGCTCGTGGGCGCTCACGAGGGGGACACCATCCATGCCAACTTCAGCGCCGAGTCAGGTGAGGATTTCCACACCCACCTGGATAGGCCGTCCTACACGGTCGTGTTCATGCAGGGTAGGATATCGCGCGAGCAGTGCTTCCCCTGAGCTTTGGTCACATGCTTCGACTGATCGCGACGTTCACCGAGTTGACAGCCGCCGCCGTCGTCCACAGGCTCCTTCGCCGGCACCCCGAAGATCGAAAAGCCCCTACTCCTCCTTCCGAATCAGCCTCCCCAGCGCCTGCCGGTCGGGCGCCAGCAGTTCGTCGATCCGCGGGCGGTTGACGTCGGCGACGATGATCTGGCCAACCTCGGTTTGGACCTCGCTGAAGATGCCATGGGATTTCATCTTCTCGGTCTGGTACCGGTTGTCCTCGGTCGGGGTGACGTAGTGCACCGAATCGGCCTTGAAGCGGTGTACGAGCCAGAGGTGGATGAGTGTCATCAGGCGCTTCTTGCGCAGCGCTTCCGCAAATGTGTTCTGGTCGCGCACCGAGAGGATGCTCCGGCCGCGGCGGTCGTGGATGGGCGCGAAGATGACATTGGCATGCTTTTCCTCGTCCTGGCCGTAGATGCCGAGCTCGAGTACCTCCGAGCCGGCACGCTGCGGCCGGAGCTGGACGCGCAGCTTGCCCGGGAGCCCGTGGTGCTCGCTCCACATCGCCAGCCACTCTTCGAGGAGCTTCCTCGGTACCTCGGTCTGCACCAGGTGTTGGTGCTGGGTCGAGCCCTTGCCCATCGCCTTGGTGGTCGCCGTGCGACCCGAGGAGGCGAGGAGGGCGGCGTCGCTGCGCGGGCCGCCGACGAGGGTCTGCGGCGTGCGGTAGGGGGACTCGACCATCCGCAGCTTGCGCTGCAGGCGGGCCAGCGCCAGCATGCCGTCCTGCTTGAGGGCGGTGGCGAAGTCCTCGGCGGCGAGGCCGTCGATCTGGTGACCGCCGTAGGTGATGAAGTTGAAGACGAAGCCCAGCTTCCCGAGCTCCTCGGGGAAGCGCTTCATCTCTTCGTCGCTCATCCCGGTGGTGTCCCAGTTGAACGAGGGCGAGAGGTTGTAGGCGAGCATCTTGTCGGGAAACTCGGCGTGGATCGCCTCCGCGAACTGCCGCGCCTCGGCGATGTCTGCCGTCTTGGTCTCCATCCAGAGGATGTCGGCGAACGGCGCCGCGGCGAGCGATTTGGCAATGGCGTATGGGATGCCGCCGCGGATCTGATAATACCCCTCGGGGGTCTTCGCCAGCTCACAGTTCCAGCCGGTGTCGACGCCCAGCTCCCGTGCCTTCGCCTGCGCGGCATAGAGTGAAGCGCGCGCGGCGAAACGCCGCCACTCCTCAGCTCTCATCTCCACAGGCTCCTCCTCGCTTTCGCGGAAGGCGAGAACGTCAGCCACCGCGTCGCCGTAGGTCTTGAGGTCGGCATCCTCCTGCCAGGCATCGACGAAGCGCGACTCGACCTTGTCGAACAGGGAATCGATCGAGGCCTCCTCCGCGCGCCAGACTGCGGCCGCCTCGGCGATCAGATCCATGATTCCCTGCCGCTCGAGCCAGCTGTTGGCGGCGGCATACTCGCCGTCGGAGAGGGCATAGAGGAAATGGCCGTTGAGCTCCTTGGCTCCCAGCTCGTAAAAGCGCCGCAGGAGCGCCAGATAGCAAGCCTTGTAGGAGGGGATGTCGAGATGCGTGGCGCCGAGGAGGAACGGTTGGTCGCGTTCGTCGGCGCGGCTATCGATCAGGTTGGCCGCCTCGGCGTCAGTGCGGGCGACGATGATGCCGGGGACGCGCATGACGTCGAGCTGGAAGCGGGCGGCATTGAGGCGCTTGATCTGCTCGTCCGAGGGAACCAGCACCTTGCCGCCCTGGTGGCCGCACTTCTTGGTGCCCGGGCGCTGGTCTTCGATGTGGTACCCCGGAACGCCGGCCTCGACGAAGCGGCGGATCAGGTTGCGCACGTGGGGGTCGCCGCCGTGGCCGGTGTCGGCGTCGGCGATGATGAAGGGGCGGAAGTCGTGGGCCGGGGTCGCGGCGCGCTGCGCCTCGCTCATCCGCAGGCGCAGGTACTGCTGGTTGCGGTCGGCGGTGAGCAGGGCGCGCACCAGCGTCGCGGCCTCGTCCGGCACCTGGCTCAGCGGATAGCTCGCGAGATCGGGCCCCGGGTCCTCGGCCATGGAGCCCTTGGCAGAGGTCGCCCAGCCGCCGAGGTAGATCCCCTCGATCCCCATCCGCTTCATGGTCACCGCCTGCCCGGGCGAGTAGGGGCCAAAGGTGGTGATGCTCTTGCGCTCGGCAAAGAGCTCACGCAGGCGCTCATGGAACGCCGCCGCGGCCTCGCGCGCCACGGTGTAGTCGATGGGCATCGTGCCGCGCTGCTCCGCCACCTGGCGAGCCGTGTAGAGGCGGAGGATCCCGGCGAAGCGCGGACTGTCGAAGTACCGCTGAGTGGCGGCAACTTCACGCTCGAAGGGTGTGATGGTTTCTACGTCCGATTCCGCGATGGCCATGGGTGGGAGTCTAGCGCAGCAGGGAGGTGGAACGTGTAGACTGCCGGCGGAGAAAGGGGCGCCATGGCTTCAGATATCCAGGTGACAGGGCCCGTTCAAGGCCGCCAGGAGCAGATCCTCACCCAGAAGGCGCTCGGGTTCGTGGCGGACCTCCAACGCCGCTTCGGACCTGCCCGCGAGGGATTGCTCGACCGCCGCACTCAGCGGCTGGCCGACTTCGCGGGCGGCGCCCGGCCCGAGTTCCTCGACACAACCCGTGACATCCGCGAGGCGTCCTGGCAGGTGGCGCCGACCGCGCCCGACCTCCTCGACCGCCGGGTGGAGATCACCGGCCCGGTCGAGCGCAAGATGATGATCAACGCGCTCAACTCCGGCGCCAGCGTCTTCATGGCCGACTTCGAGGACTCCCTCTCCCCCACCTGGACCAACGTCCTCGACGGTCAGGTCAACCTGTTCGACGCGGTGCGGCGCGACCTCTCCTTCACCAGCCCCGAAGGCAAGGACTACCGGCTCAACGAAAAGATCGCGACGCTGCTGGTCCGACCGCGCGGCTGGCATCTGGAAGAACGGCACGTGCTGGTGGACGGCCAGCCCATCTCGGCCAGCCTCTTCGACTTCGGCCTCTACTTCTTCCACAACGCCAAGGAGCTGGTCGCGCGGGGCAGCGGCCCTTACTTCTATCTGCCCAAGCTGGAAAGCCACCTCGAAGCTCAGCTCTGGAACCAGGTCTTCGACGCGGCCCAGGACTCCCTCGGGATTTCCCGCGGCACCATCCGGGCCACGGTGCTCATCGAAACCATCCTGGCCGCCTTCGAGATGGACGAGATTCTCTACGAGCTGCGCGATCACGCGGCGGGCTTGAACGCCGGGCGCTGGGACTACATCTTCAGCATCATCCGCAAGTTCCCGCGGGGGCTCGGCATCCTGCCCGACCGCGGCCAGGTGACCATGACCGTCCCCTTCATGCGCGCCTACACCGGGCTTCTGGTCAACACCTGCCATCGCCGCGGAGCCCACGCCATCGGCGGCATGGCCGCCTTCATCCCGAGCCGCAAGGATGCCGAGGTCAACGAGCGGGCGCTCGCCAAAGTCCGGGAAGACAAGGAACGGGAAGTCCGAGACGGCTTCGACGGCACCTGGGTGGCCCATCCCGACCTCGTGCCCGTCGCGAAGGAGATCTTCGACAGCCACCTGGGCACCCGCCATCATCAGAAGGAGCGGCTGCGGGAAGACGTCGACGTCTCGGCCGCGGACCTCCTCGACTTCCGGGTCGAAGGAGGCCAGGTCACCGAGGACGGAGTCCGCGCCAACGTCAACATCGCCCTCCAGTACCTGGACGCCTGGCTCCAGGGAGTCGGCGCCGCCGCCATCCACAACCTGATGGAAGACGCCGCCACCGCCGAGATCTCCCGCACCCAGCTCTGGCAGTGGGTCTGGAACGAAGCCCCCCTCACCGACGGCCACCCCATGAGCTCAGACCTCTACCGCCAGATCCGTGAAGAGGAGCTGGTGAAGCTGGGAGGAATGGACAAAGGCCGTCTCCGTGACGCCGCCAACCTCCTGGACGAGCTGGTGCTCGGCAGGGAGATGCAGCCGTTCCTGACGACGTTGGCGTATCGATATCTGGACTGATCAGGAGATTGGTCCTGAATGGCTCCGAAGTCTCCAGAGTCGTTCCGAGCCGTGGTAGCCTAAGATCCTCGACCCAAATGCGGAGGAGTGAACAGGAATGCAGCCCGGAGTCGTGCAGCGTACCGTTCGCTTTGAATTCCAGGTGTTCGCTCTCGTCGTCCTGGTGTACGGGACACTGCCGCCAGCGGCGGCGCGGGACGCTCAGACCCAGATTTATGGCAGGCTCCCTCTCAGCTTCGAGGCCAACCAGGGGCAGGTTGACAGTGCGGTCCGGTTTCTCTCGCGGGGCGAGGGTTATACCCTCTTCCTGACCTCCACCGAGGCGGTGCTGAGCCTGCGCGGCGCACAGCGCGACTCCATCGTGCGCATGCGCCTGGTCGGGGGAAACCGCGATCCGCGGCTGGTCGGAGTGAGCCCGCGGGCCACGAAGAGCAACTACCTCCTCGGCAACGATCCGCGCCATTGGCACACCGATGTCCCCCACTACGACCGGGTCCGGGCCGAGGACGTCTATCCCGGGGTGGACCTGATCTATCGGGGCAACCCACGGCAGCTCGAGTACGACTTCGTGATCGCCCCCGGCGCCGACCCGGGGCGGATCCGGCTGGCCTTCCGGGGCGCGGACGCGATCACGCGCGGTGCAGAGGGCGAGCTGATCCTGCACACGGCGAACGGCGACCTGGTGCAGCACGCACCGGTGGTGTACCAGGAGATCGGGGAGCAACGGCAGCGCGTCGACGGTCGTTACATCCTCCTGGCGCGCCGCGAAGTGGGCTTCGAGATCGGTCGCTACGATCGGACCCGGCCGCTGATCATCGATCCGGTGCTCTCCTACTCGACCTACCTGGGCGGCAGCTCGAGCGAGCACGGCTTCGGCACCACGACCTCCGGCATCGCGGTCGATGGCGCGGGCAATGCCTACATCGCGAGCACGACTGATTCGACCACCTTCCCCGGGGTCAGCGGCAGCTCGATCCAACCGGCCAGGGCCGGCGACGATGACGCCTTTGTGACGAAGATCAATGCGGCGGGCACTGCGATCGTCTACTCGACCTTCCTGGGCGGCAGCGGGGGTGATCTGGGCACAGACATCGCGGTCGACGGCGCGGGCAATGCCTATGTCACGGGCATGACGAACTCGTTCCCCTTCCCTGGCATCAACGGCAGCTCGATCCAGCCGGGCTATGCCGGCGGCTTCAGCGACGGCTTCGTGACGAAGATCGATCCAGCGGGCGCTGCCATCGTCTACTCGACCTTCCTGGGCGGCAGCGATATTGATGAAAGCCTCGGCATTGCGGCCGATGCCGCGGGCAATGTCTACATCACGGGTTGGACCAGCTCGACCACCTTCCCCGGCGTCAACGGCAGCTCGATCCAGCCGATCCATGCCGGCGGCTTCCGCGACGGCTTCGTGACGAAGATCGATCCGGCGGGCACCGCCATCGTCTATTCGACCTTCCTGGGCGGCAGCGGGGTTGATGAAGCCAAAGGCATCGCGATCGATTCCGCAGGCGGTGCCTACGTCACGGGCCGGACCTTCTCGACCACCTTCCCTGGCGTCAGCGGCAGCTCGATCCAGCCGGCCAAAGGCGGTAGCAGCGACGCCTTTGTGACGAAAATCGATCCGACGGGCACCGCCATCGTCTACTCGACCTTCCTGGTAGGCAGCCCGCAGGTCGATGAGGCCTTCGGCATTGCGGTCGACTTCGCGGGAAATGCCTGCGTCACAGGGTTCACCTTCGTGGGTCCTGACAGCGAGGCCTTTGTGATCAAGGTCAATCCGGCGGGCACTGCGCTCGTCTACTCGATCCTCCTGGGCGGCAGCGGGTCTGAAAGTGGCCTCGGCGTCGGGGTCGATGGCGCGGGCAATGCCTATGTCACGGGTTGGACCAACTCGACCAGCTTCACCGGCGTTGACGGCAGCTCGATCCAGCCGGTCTATGGCGGCGGCTTGGAGGACGCCTTTGTGACGAGGATCAATCTGCTGGGCACCGCGATCGATTCGACCTTCCTGGGCGGCAGCGGGGAGGAGTTCGGCCGCGGCATCGCGGTCGACGTCGCTGGCAATGCCAATGTCACGGGCACCACCGACTCGACCAACTTCCCCGGTACAAACGAGAGCTCGATCCAGCCGGTCTATGGTGGCGGCGTGAACGACGCATTTGTGACCAAGATCAGCTCCGCAGACCTCCTCAACGTGGAGATCCCAACCCTCTCTCAGTGGGGATTGATCTCGATGGCGATGCTGCTGGCAGCGATGGGGTTCCTTGGCATGCGGAGGACGTGGCAGCCTCCCATCTAGGGATGGGCGATGACGAGCAGCGTGCGCGCGCGGCGCAGCACGCAGGCGAGGGCCTGGCGCAGGCTCTCGGGGTCGAGCGCCGCGAAGCTCTCGTCGAGGACGACCAACTCTGCTGACCGTCTGCCAGTTCGTCATCGACATCTCCGGCGAGCTTGCGTCCCGTCATGGGCTGCGCTTCGAGAACTATACGGATGCGGTCCGATCGCTGGTGGAGATCCCCGGGATTTCACCAGCCCTGGTCGGGCAACTCTTGCCTCTGCCGGGGTTCAGGAACGTGCTGATCCACGAGTACGTAAATCTGGACTTCGACCGAGTCATCCTGGCGCTTGACCATCTTCAGCCAGTTGAGGACTTCGCGGAAGCGGCTCACCGGTTCGCCTCCAGCCCCGAGTAAGTGACGCGACGACGTTGGCGTATCGGTATCTGGACTGAGACCTTGACGCTGCTACACGCGTGCGTTACTGTGTAGATCGCGATCTACACGTGGGGAACCCCATGGCTTTGAACATCAGAAACTCCGAGGCCGAGAAGCTTGCAGAAGCATTGGCCAAGCTCACGGGTGAGACCAAGACGGAAGCGGTCACCCAGGCGCTCCGAGACCGCCTTGCGCGCTTGCGTCGGGAACGGACCCGGCGTTCGCTTGCTGACGAGCTCGATGAAATAGCCCTGCACTGCTCCCGTCTGCCCGTACAGGATACGAGGACGCCCGACGAGATCCTCGACTACGACGAGCACGGGCTGCCGCGCTGATGGTCATCGACACCTCCGCTCTCCTGGCGATCTTATTTGACGAGCCCGAACGCCGCGCGTTCAACGAAGCCATTGATGCCGCGGAGTCTCGGGTGATGTCGGCGGCGACCTTTGTCGAGCTCTCCATCGTGATCGAGTCACGAGTTGGCGCCGAGGGCCTCCGCGATCTCGACCTTTTCATCGAGCGAGCGGGCATTGAGCTCGCCGCTGTAGATGTCGAGCAGGCCCATGCGGCGCGTCGGGCGTTCAGCCGCTTCGGCAAGGGTCGCCACCGCGCAGGGCTCAACTATGGCGACTGTTTTTCCTACGCGCTCGCGACTGTCCTGGGCGAGCCGCTATTGTACAAAGGGGATGACTTCCCGCACACCGATGTCACCCCCTTCGTGCCGCCGTCTCACTAAGGTCAACGTGTTGTCCGCCACGTTCACCGGCCAGGTCCGTCCGCGTGCGGGAGGTCATCGAGCTCAAGAGCCGGGACCAGAAGGTCGTCACAACCTCCCTCCAGGGGGAGGACGGGAACTGGTTTACGCTCGTTACGGTCAACGCCCGGCGTAAGAAGTAGTTTCGACCGCAAGGCAACGAGGAGACGGCCCAGGTGCCAGCTACCCATCCGGAGACGATAGCCTGGCTCCTTGTGGTTTATCCTTATCCAGGTCGATATCAGGTAAGAGCCGGGGCAATTCATTGTGGACGACGCAAAGCTCTCCCCCCAGGCGAAGAACAAAAAGCCTGAATCCTTCAAGATTGAGGTGCATGATGCCTTCGGCATCTAATGCACGCGCAAGCTCAGGCGAAATCTGTTTCGGATATAAGTACAGGAAAGTTTGCCACCGCTGCTTATCTCTTACATGGCGGATCTTGTGCAGGATGTCTTTGCTGTCGCGTTCCCGATCTCGGCACTCTATAAGGTAATGTCTCCTTTCGTAAGCCAACTCTACAGTCAAGTGAAAGTCAGGAATTACGACTTCACCATTTTGGAGAGCGAGCTTTGGTTGCGCTTCGATAACAACCTTGTCACCAGCGATCAATTTCAGTGAGTTGAGCATAGTGCCGACCGCTTGCTCAAAGGATTTTCCTCGTGTAGTTACCTGATCTGCTAGAGGAGTTGTGGAAGAGGGTTCACGAAGAAGCAACAGAAAATTCTCTAGCTGTTCGGTGAAAAGGTTAGCTGAAGTCAAAGGTGTGGTCTGTACAGGCGCGAGAGGGGATCTCGTGGTTGGCCTAACCCTGAGGTCTTCGCTTAGGACATCCTGAGTGTCAGGGCCCGTTAGCTTCGGAGGGGAAATCCTGGAGTTGCTATTCTTTAACCAAGTGGCTAGCCTCTTCCAAGCACTCATCTCCTTCTCTCCTGCCCCAGAAGTTTGCGCACAATGCCGCTGCGGACCATCGGGCCTAAGTCTGCTCTTGTTGAGATTTGATAGCAACGTTATGCGGTCGTTGCCAAGCGGCTATCACTGGGCGAATGAGGCGCAAGACACCTGCTGCTGGCGCTCTCATCTCACGTGGAGCGGCGGAGAATGTCGATCGCGAACTGATACCAACCCAGAGCCGTCAACGCACATGGCCGCACACGTCGCAGTTCCTCCATCGCTGCTGCGACAGACAGTCCCTCCTCCCGCACGAGGTAGTAGGCGAGAAGGAGTCCAGTCCGATCCTTGCCCGACGAACAATGCACGACTGTTGCGCGGCCATCCCTCATCTGCTGCTGGAGGAAGGCATAGGCTAAAGGCAGCGCCCGCAGGCAAATCTCGTCGTCACCGGGTTGCGGCGGCGCGTTCTCGGACAGTGGAATGCAGGCGTAGACGATACCGCATGCTTCGAAGTCTTCAGGATGGCACAACAGACCGTCGTTGACCGACAAGATCGCGCCGATGCCTGCGTCGCGCATCACCGCCAGGTTCCACGGAATACGGTCCGGACCTGGTCTACCCGCGAGCTTTCCGGCAATGACCCAGAATACATTCTCCATGAGGCTCCATACTCCGTTCGCCCAACGTGATTGAGCTAAAGGCTCATAAAGGCTCGTTTTCCTGGAAGTCAAGAGCCGAGGCGCGTGACCTGATTGCTTGATGAGCTGATCTCGACCGGCTCGTACTCCGGGAAGTGGTTCTGCTTCACGCGCGAGGCATAGCCACGGTCCGACCAGAAGATCAAGACCTGCCGCTCCTCGTCGTCGTTCGACGGACAGACGGCGAAGCCGGTCGGCGCTTGGAGACCCCAGACGACTTCCGACTCCGCCACGCGGGAGACGAAGCGCTCGTGGTTCGCTTGAATCGTTGCGGAGTCGTGGAGCATCTTCGGAAGGTGATCGTCCGTCTGCAACGCGGGATTATGCCGTGTTCGCCACAGGACTGCTCTCCATCTATGGAACTCTGGGAGTAACTCGATCTTGCCCACGACGATGTGGCTCCCTTCATCCACCACGTGAAGGAGTCCGACATCCACGTCGCCGTAGACGGCCCTCCGCTGAATGCCGAGGCGGGGATTTTAGGAGTCCTCGTGATTGCCTTCGACCCTCCCGATCACCTTCAGAGCTGCCTGGATTTGGCTCTCGGTGTCGCGAAGAAAGACCCTCTTCTCGCCCGCTGTCGCGCATCTCGCGATCTGAAGCTCCTCCCGAAGCGCGACCATGACTTCCGCCGATGACGCGCGGTCCAGGACGACGGCCGCGATGACGGAGCCGTCACTGGCGGTCAGAGGAGTCGCGTCGGCTGTGTCCTCGGTGGTGTCCAGCATCTTGACGACGGCTGCAGCCAGCTCGAGCTGCTCTCGAGTGTCGCGAACCGTGATGGTGTGGTCGTCGGCTATCTCGAGGTTCCTGACGCCAGCGATCGTCCGCAGAACTGTCGCCGCGTCACGGCTAGCCGCGTTGTTTAAGCTGAAGGTAACCGCCTGAGCCTCGTCCGCAGAATAGGCGGTGCTCGTGGCGCAGGTGGTGCAGGCGATCAAGAAGGCGACAGCCAGCTTGTGGCGCATGGAACCCTCCATGGAAGAGCGTTTCCGAGCTCGGTAGCACTGCTAC
>DASUNJ010000081.1:0-2054 GCA_036277235.1 Thermoanaerobaculia bacterium
TCTCTGCCAGAAGGCGTCGCGGCTCGACTATTACCAGAACCACGCCGACCGGCTCGACGCGCCGCTGCGCCGGCGGCCGGACGGCTCGTTCGAGCGGATCTCGTGGGAGACGGCGATCCGGGAGATCGCCGAAAAGCTCACGGCGATCCGCGACACCCACGGCGGGCGGGCGCTGGCGTATTACGGCGGCGGCGGCCAGGGGAACCACCTGGGCGGCGTGTACGGGCACGGCCTCGTCGAGGCGATGCGGACGCGCTATCACTACTCTGCGCTGGCGCAGGAGAAGACCGGCGACTTCTGGGTCAATGGGCGGCTGTTCGGCCGGCAGACCTGCCATACGAGCGAAGCCGTCGAGGAGGCCGAGGTCGTGGTCGTCATCGGGGCCAACCCGTGGCAGGCGCACGGCATCCGCAATGCGCGGACGACGCTCCACGAGATCGCGAAAGACCCGGCGCGGACGCTCATCGTGATCGATCCCCGGCGCACCGAGACGGCGGCGATGGCCGACATCCATCTGCCGGTGCGCCCGGGTACGGATGCGTTCCTGCTCGCGGCGATCCTCGCCACCCTGGTGCGCGAAGGGGGCGAGGACCGCGAGTTTCTCGACGCCCGTACGACCGGCTTCGAAGCGGTCCGCGCCGCCCTCCTGGAGGTGCCGGTCGAGGCCTATGCCGCGCGCTCGGGCGTGCCGGTCGAGGACGTGGTCCGCGTGGCGCGCCGCATCGCCGCGGCGCAGAGCGCCTCGGTGCGCGTGGACCTGGGGCTGCAGCAGAGCTTGCACAGCACGCTCAACTCCTATCTCGAGAAACTGCTCTCGCTCCTGCCCGGACATTTCGGGCGGCCCGGCTGCAACGCCCTCCATACCTTTCTGATGCCGCTGATCGGGCATTCCGAGGAGCCGGTTCCGGACAGCGGCGCGCACGCGCGCGGGAGCTGGACCACGACGGTGACCAGCCTGCCGGAGATCGGCAAGCTGTTTCCGCCGAACGTCCTGCCGGCGGAGATCGATACGGACCATCCCGGACGCATCCGCGGGCTGGTGGTGGACAGCGCGAATCCGGCCCTGTCCGGTGCCGACACCCAGGCGTACCGCGCGGCGTTCTCCCGCCTGGAGCTGCTGGTGGTGATCGACGTGGCCCTGACCGAGACCGCGCAACACGCCCATTACGTGCTGCCCGCGGCCTCGCAGTTGGAAAAGTGGGAGACGACCTTCTTCAACCTGGAGTTTCCGACCCAGGTCGCCCATCTGCGCCGGCCGGTCTTCGCGCCGCGGCCGGGGACCCTACCGGAGCCGGAGATCTACCGCCGGCTGCTGGTGGCGATGGGCGAGCTGCCCGCGGGCGGCTTTCCGCTCCTCCGGCAGGTGGCGCGCCTCGACCGCCGCTGGCCGCGCCTGCGGCTCTTTCCGGCGGCTCTGGCGGCGACGCTCCGGCTGCGTCCCAAGCTGCGCCGGTATGCGACGTTCGTCCTCTACGACACGCTCGGAAAGGCCTTGCCGCACGGCTCGGCGGCCATGGCGCCGCTGTGGGGCGCGGCCCAGATGTACGCGCGGCGGCACGCCGGAGCCGTCCGCCGCACTGGCCTGGCCGGCGAGGGCGCGGATCTGGGGGAGGCGCTCTTCGCGAGGCTGCTCGACAGCCCCTCCGGAGCGTTCCTGAGCACGCACCGGCACGAGGACACCTGGAAGCTCGTGCGGCACGCCGACGGACGGATCCACCTGGAGATCCCCGAGATGCTGGAGGCCTTGCGGGCGCTCGCCGTCGAGGCCGAGGCCGACGATGCGGCGGCGGACTTCCCGATGGTGCTCATCGCGGGGGAGCGCCGCTCGTACAACGCCAATCAGATCTATCGCGATGCGCGCTGGCGCAAGAACGATCCCGAGGGAGCGCTGCACATCCATCCGGAAGACGCGCGGCAGCTCGGGCTGGCGGACGGCGCCCGCGCCATCTGCGAGTCGTCCCGCGCCCGGATCGAGGTCCGGGTCGCCCTCAAGGATTCGCTCCAGCCGGGAGTCGTGACCCTGCCGCACGGCTATGGCCAGGAGCACCCCGGCG
>DASUNJ010000082.1:0-4264 GCA_036277235.1 Thermoanaerobaculia bacterium
CGCGCGCGGTCGACGGTCCCGGCATGCGGGTACCACTCGGTGGTGTCGCGCAAGGCGAACGATGACCCCTCCCGGTCGATCAGGTTGCCGGCGTACTCCACGACGACACCAACCTTGGCGTCTTCCGCCGCGGGCGCTGGCGCCGCCGGCAGAAAGACGGTCAGATCCCGGCCGGAGCGCTGGACGAACAGCTCCGTCCCGGCGGTATCTGTCACTTTTACCACCTGGAGGTCGTTGTTGAGGCGCAGGTTCACGGCGCGGGAGCCGGGCAGGATGGGACGGAGGTCGAGGCGGGCCTTGCCGTGGAGCTTCAGGTCCCTTTCGGCCACGGAGAGCTCGATCGTGTACTTCTCCGGCTCGAACGCGGCCGTTCCCGGAGCCGGCTTGCCCTCCTTGTTCCGCAGCGGGGCGGAAAGCCAGGTGTCCCACTGGCCGAGGTCCTCCAGCTCGACGCCGATGAGCCGGCCCTTGCGCTGCTCGCGGGAGATCTGCCGCAGGATCTTGCGCTTCTCCTTCTCGGTCGCTTCGATCGCCACGAAGCGGCCGAGCGTGACCTGCTCCTGCGCCTGGGGGTCCACCACGTAAAGGAAATCCTTCTCGCCGCCCCGGAGCCAGGCCGCGAAGAAGCCCTGGTACGAAGGCTCTCCGGCAACGTCCATGAGGACGGCCCCCTCGACGCCCAGGAGCTTGCGCTCGGGCCTCGCCCTCCAGCGGGCATAGGCCTCCTCCGCCCGTTTCAGGAGCGCCGGGTCCAGGCTCGCAACCCGGGGCTTGCGCAGCATGGCATCCACCGCGGCATCGAGGCCCAGCACAAGAGTCATCTCCGTGAACTCCTCCTCCAGCCGGGTCCCGCCCGTGAACAGCTCGAGCTGGCCCGCCTCGATCTCGTCGGGCGGCTCGATCTGGATCTTCCCCTTGCCGAAGAAGAGCAGCTCGACGGTCTTGCCCTCGACCGGGGTCACGGGCACGAGCGTCCCCTCCTGGAGGTGAAGCACGGCGAGCCCGGCGTTCAGCTTCACGTTCTTGAGCGCGACCGCCCGGCCCGGGTCCACGCGCGAGGCCTCGAGGTCGCGCCGGATCGCGGCCGGGTCCGATGCCCAGGCAGGCGCGGTCAGGAGAACGACGAGGAGAACGGAGAGCAGGGCGACTCGAAAGATGGACATGCAGATCTCCTTCAATCCCAGAGTGTCAGGCCTCTACGTTCCGTTTCGCCGGCGCGACCGCGGCAATCCCGATTGCCGCGACCAGGGCCATCACCGCTCCGAACGTGAACGCCGCCGCCGCGCCCGAGCGGTCCCAGATCGCGCCGAAGATCAGGGACGCCGGTAGCGCTCCCAGCCCGAGGGCCAGGTTGAACCACCCGAACGCCGCTCCGCGCCGGTCGGCAGGGACGAGGTCGGCGACGAGCGCCTTCTCGACCCCTTCGGTCAATCCGAAGTAGATCCCATAGACGGCGAAAAGCGCCCACGCCTGCCACTCGGCGCCTGCCCGGCCGAGCAGGAAGTAGACCGCCGCGTAGACCAGCCATCCCGCGATCAGGAGGGGCTTGCGCCCGAGCCGGTCCGACAGCGCTCCGCCCGGCGTGCTGGAGAGCGATTTCACCACGTGCAGCATGGCCCAGAGGATCGGGATCAGAGCGGGAGCGACCCCTAGGTCGGCGGCGCGCAGCAGCAGGAAGGCGTCGGTCGAGTTCCCGAGCGTGAAGATGAAGAGGACACCCAGGAACGCCCAGAACCGTCTCCCGAGCCGAGCGTGGGGATCGAAGCGCTTGGACGTCTCCGTGACGCGGGGCACCTCGCGGACTCCGAAGACGAGCGCGGCGACGGAGAGAGCTCCCGGAACGATCGTCAGCAGGAAGAGCTGCCGGAGATCCATCTCCGTCCAGCGCAGCAGCGCGAAAGCCAGGAGCGGTCCCACCACGGCCCCGGCATGGTCCGCGGCGCGATGGAAGCCGAAAGCCCTCCCGCGGATGGCCGGATCGACCGAGTCCGCGATCAACGCATCCCGGGGAGCGCCGCGGATCCCCTTGCCCACCCGGTCGGCGACCCGGATGGCGAGCACCTGCGTGGCCGATTGGGCCAATCCGATCAGCGGCCGGATCAGCGAGGCGATGCCATAGCCCAGGAGCACCAGCGGCTTGCGCCGCCGCACCCGGTCCGACAGCCAGCCGCTGCCCAGCTTGAGCAGAGCCGCCGTAGACTCGGCCGCCCCCTCGATCGCTCCCACCGCGGTGGCGCTCGCGCCGAGCACGGTCGAGAGGAACAAGGGCAGCAGCGGGTAGGTCATGTCGCTCGCCACGTCGGTGAGGAAGCTCACCGCCGCGAGGGCGAGGACGTTGCGGCCGAGGCGGGCGCTTGTAGGAGATATCGCAGGCACGGGCGGAATTGTAGCCCTGAGCCCTCATTCCGCGTCTCACGGAGAGGCTTCCGCGTCTCACGGAGGGGCCTCCGCGCCTCGCGGAGAGGTCTCCGCGTCTCATGGAGAGGTCTCCGTGTCTCGCGAGAGGCTTCCGCGACTCACGGAGAGGGCTCCGCGTCTCAGGAGAGGGCTCCGCGACTCACGGAGAGGCCTCCGCGACTCACGGAGAGGGCTCCGCGTCTCGCGAGAGGCTTCCGCGACTCACGGAGAGGGCTCCGTGACTCACGGAGAGGGCTCCGTGACTCACGGAGAGGGCTCCGCGACTCATGGAGAGGTCTCCGTGACTCACGGAGAGGGCTCCGCGTCTCACGGAGAGGGCTCCGCGTCTCACGGAGAGGCTCCGCATCTCACGGAGACGAGCCTCGGCGCCATGCGACGAAAGAGACGGTCGAGATCCCCCAGCTCCCCTGCTGGCGTCACCTCAGCCCGGAGATGTATCGCGACATGGTCGCGAGGCTGATCGAGGAGATCGAGGCCGACGCCGCGGCGGAGCGCAAGAGCACGGGTCGTGAGCCTCTCGGCGCGGCGACCATCCTGCGCCAGCATCCGCACACCTGCCCGAACAAGTCGAAGAAATCGCCGGCGCCGCGTTTCCACGCGGCGACCAAGGCAGCTCGGGAGGCGTTGCGGAAGGTCTACGGCCTTTTCCTTGCGGCCTTCCGGGAAGCGGCGGAGAGGCTCAAGGGTGGAGACCGCACGGCGAGGTTCTCCAACGGCTGCTTTCCACCGGGCCTGCCTTTCGTCCGTGCGTGAGCGACGGCCCCGCCGGCAGGCGGTGATCGGCGACCCTCATCACGCGATTTTCAGAGAGCTGGACGACTCCAGGAAGGGAGAGGTGCGTCCGGATGTCGAAGAAGAGCGCCGGGCAGGGCCGGTGAAGGGCTTATTGAGGCCGATTCCATTGTTAATCGCCGAGGAAGCGGATTGAAGGCGCCCTGCAACCTCGGCCAAGGCGAGGCCAAGGTCAGCTTTCGAGGGTTGCCTTCTGCACTTGGCCGGCAGGCACCTAACTAACTGTTGTGCGGTTTCGTCATCTACGATTTATCCAGCCGTGATCCCTGCCGCCCGACGCAGCTTGGAGTTGTTGAGCCTTGGTGCGATGCTTAGAGGCAGAGAGCGAGTCGTCAAAGAAATCTTCTAGAAGAACAGCATAGTTCGCGTGGGCGGCAGCATAGTTGTCATCCAACTCTAGTACTTGTTCCAATTCCCTCCGCGCCTCCTCGATTCTCCCAAAACGCTCAGCGAGAAGAGTCGCACGATTCATTCGCGCACCGGTATAACCCGGATTAACTTCAAGAGCTTTTTCAAAGAGCCGCTCTGCACCTTCGAAGTCACCTTCCCTTTCCAGAAACACACCCAAATTGTTAAGGGCTAAGTCGAAGCGCCTGTCGAGTTCTATGGCCCGCTCATAGTGCTGCCGTGCACGCCTCCGGTCACCGAGGAAGTTTTCCAAGAGAAAAGCCAAGTCATTATGCCCGTCTGGGAAATCGGGGTCTAGAGTAATGCATCGCTCGTAACTTCGTAATGACCGTTTGTAGTCACCGCGATTTGCAAGCACGAGGCCGCGAACATGGTGAGCCAGAGCGTGATCAGGATGCTTTTCCAGGAAGTCATCGAGTCGGTTCTCCTGGTCTTCAACATCGGTAAGCCAAGCCATTTCGATCACCTCAGCCCTTAGCATCTCAGGCTCAAAGCCGAGCCTGTTGAGCAATGGCCGATAGGCGTTCTCGCGCAATTCCTCGAAGCTGGGGCTAAGCACATCACGAAAGTGTGCGTAGAGATCTAGCAGTGCTTCGCCGATCGTGTGATAGATCTCCGACTCGACGCCAACAGGCTCGGAGTCTTG
>DASUNJ010000083.1:0-5488 GCA_036277235.1 Thermoanaerobaculia bacterium
GGCGGCCAGCTCGTGCCCGGGGATCGTCCGCGGGTCGAGGGTCATGCACTCGCCCGCGGTCTTCTTGAGCAGCGCCTCGTCGTGCTCGAGCAGACGCCGGAGGTCGCCGTCCGAAACGCAGCCGAGGAGCCGTCCCTCCTCGTCGCCTTCGCCGGTCACCGCGGTGATGCCGAGCCCCTTCCGGGACATCTCATAGATGGCGTCGCGCATCGGGGTCGAGGCGAAGACCTTCGGCAGGGCGTCGCCCGCGTGCATGAGCTGCTCGACCTTGAGCAGCCGCTTGCCGAGCTGGCCGGCGGGGTGAAGGAGCGCGAAGTCCTCGCGGGTGAAGCCGCGGGCCTCCAGCAGCGCCATGGCCAGGGCGTCGCCCAGGGCCAGGGTAGCGGTGGTGGAAGCGGTCGGCGCGAGGTTCAGGGGGCAGGCCTCGCGGTCGATCGCGACCGGCAGGTGGATGTCCGCGAGCCGGGCCAGGGGCGAGCCCGGGTTGGAGGTCATGACCACCAGCGGCACTCCCAGGCGCTTCAAGGTCTCCACGAGCCGTAACAGCTCTTCCGTGGTGCCCGAGTAAGAGGCCCCGAGCACCACGTCGCCGGGCACGATCATCCCCAGGTCGCCGTGGACCGCCTCGGCCGGATGAAGGAAGAGCGCGGGCGTGCCGGTCGAGGCGAGCGTCGCCATGATCTTCTTCATGATGATGCCGCTCTTGCCCATCCCCGTGCACACCACCCGGCCCGTGCAGGAGCGGAGCAGCTCGACTGCCCGGTCGAAGCGCTCGTCGAGCTGGGGGATCAGCCCGCGGACCGCGGCGGCCTCGGTCTCCAGAACCTCGCGCGCGACCTGGCCGGGAGACCTCACAGGCTCTTCCTCAAAGCCATCAGCGACTTGAGCAGCGCCTCGGCCCGCTCGGGATCGAGCTGCACGGCTTTATCGGAGAGCGCCCGGTCGGGATCGGGGTGGACTTCCAGGAAGAGCCCGTCCGCGCCGGCCGCGACCGCCGCTCGGGCGAGCGGCTCGGCGAAGCGGCGCAGTCCGCCGCTCTCCTCTCCGGCCGCTCCCGGGAGCTGGAGCGAGTGCGTCACGTCGTAGATGACCGCGATCCCGTCGTCCTGCATCATGGCGAAGCTGCGCATGTCCACGATCAGGTTGTTATAGCCGAAGGAGACCCCGCGCTCGGTCACCGTCACCCGGTCGTTGCCCGCGCTGCGGGCCTTGTCCACGATCCGGCGCATGCCGTCCGGGGCCATGAACTGCCCCTTCTTGATGTTCACCGCCCGGCCCGTGCGCGCCGCGGCGACCACGAGGTCGGTCTGCCGGCAGAGAAAGGCAGGGATCTGGAGCACGTCGCAGACCTCGGCCGCCGGCCCGCACTGATCCGGCTCGTGGACGTCGGTCAGCACGGGGAGCCCCGTCTCCTCCTTGACCAGCCGGAGGACGCGCAGCCCCTCTTCCAGGCCGGGACCGCGGAAGGTCCCGATCGAGCTGCGGTTCGCCTTGTCGAAGGACGACTTGAACACCAGCGGCAGCCCCAGGCGCTCGGCCATGGCGGCCAGCACGTGAGCGGTTTCCAGGGTGCGCTCCTCGCTCTCCACCACGCAGGGTCCGGCGATGACAGGAAGAGCTTCCCCCCCGACGATAATGCCGGGGGCCAGCTCGACCGGATGGACCGCCATCAGGCGGGGATCTCCGAAGGGATCTCAGGGACCGTCGACTCCACGTTCTGCCGTTCCTTCGAGCGCCGCTGCTGCTCGGCGAGGGCCGCCGCGATGTAGGAGACGAACAGCGGGTGCGGCTCCGTGGGCTTCGACTTGTACTCCGGATGGAACTGGCAGCCGAGGAACCAGGGATGGTCCGTCAGCTCCACCATCTCGACGAACTTGCCGTCGGGCGAGATACCCGAGATGACCAGCCCGTGCTCCTTGAGATTGTTGAGGTATTTCTGGTTAACCTCGTAGCGATGGCGGTGGCGCTCGCTGATCTCGGGCGCGCCGCCGTAGATCTTGCGGGCGAGCGTCCCTTCCTGCAGCTTGCAGGGGTAGGCGCCCAGGCGCATGGTGCCGCCCATCTCCTCGACGCCGAGCAGGTCGCGCAGCTTGTAGATGATCGCGTGCTCCGTCTGCGGGTCGAACTCCGAGGAGGTGGCGTCCTTGATGCCGCAGACGTTCCTGGCGTACTCGATGACCATGCACTGCATGCCCAGGCAGATGCCGAAGAACGGCACGCGATGCTCGCGGGCGTAGCGGATGGCGCGGATCTTCCCCTCGGTGCCGCGCTGGCCGAAGCCGATGGGCACGAGCAGCGAATCCACCTCGAACAGCTCGCGCGGCCAGCTCCGGCCGTCCTCCAGCTCCTCGGCGTCGATGTAGACCAGCTCCACCTTGGAGTCGTTGGCGATGCCGCCGTGGAGAAGAGCTTCGTTGAGGCTCTTGTAGGCGTCGGGGAACTCCACGTACTTGCCCACGATCCCCACCCGCACGTGATGGTGGGGGTTCTTGATGCGCGCCACCAGGCTCTCCCAGGGGGTGAGGTCGCGGTCGTAATGGGGGAGGTTCAGCAGCTCGAGGAGGATGTCGTCCATCCCCTCGCGGCAGAACATGAGCGGCACTTCGTAGATGGTCGGCACGTCCCGGGCCGCGATGACCGCCCGCGGATCGACGTTGCAGAAGAGCGCGATCTTCTTCTTCATGTCCTCGGGCAGGGCGCGGTCCACGCGGCAGAGCACGATGTCGGCCGAGATGCCGATCTCGCGCAGCTCGCGCACCGAGTGCTGCGTCGGCTTGGTCTTGAGCTCGTCGGCGGCGGCGATGTAGGGAACCAGCGTCAGATGGATGTTGACCGCGTTGCCGCGGCCGAGCTCCAGGCGGAACTGGCGAATGGCCTCCAGGAAGGGCAGCGACTCGATGTCGCCCACCGTGCCGCCGATCTCGCAGATGACGACGTCGTTATCGCCGGCCACCTTGCGCAGGGCCTCCATGATCTCGTCCGTGATGTGCGGGACGACCTGCACGGTCTTGCCCAGATAGTCGCCGCGCCGTTCCTTCTCGATCACCGACGAGTAGATCTTGCCCGTGGTGTAGTTGTGGCGCTTGGTGGCGATCATGTGGGTGAAGCGCTCGTAGTGGCCGAGATCGAGATCGGTCTCGGCGCCGTCGTCCGTCACAAAGACCTCGCCGTGCTGGTAGGGAGACATGGTCCCCGGATCGACGTTGACATACGGGTCGAACTTCAGCAGGGTGACGGAGAAGCCCCGCGCTTCCAGGATCGCGCCGACGGATGCCGCGGCAACTCCCTTGCCCAGGGAGGAAACGACGCCGCCGGTGACGAAGATGTACTTGGTTGCCATGGTTTCTCCTCAAATCTTTGCCAGCAAACGTTCGACTCGTTCCAGGTCTTCCTGAGTATCCACCCCCGGGGAGGCCCGCCCGGTCCGCAGCACGCGGATGCGCAGGCCGTTCTCCAGGGCCCGGAGCTGCTCCAGAGACTCGCTCCGCTCCAGCGGCGTCTGGGGCAGGGCCGCGAGGCGGAGCAGGGCCTCGCGCTGGTAGCCGTAGATCCCCAGGTGCTTGAGCGCCACCGCTCCACCCTCCTGCCGCGGATAGGGCAGCGGCGACCGGCTGAAGTAGAGGGCATACCCGGCGAGGTCGAGCACGACCTTGACGGCATTGGGATTGCCCATCTCCTCGGGCTGCGCCTCGGCCGCCAGGGTGACGACCGGGTCGTCCGGATGGCCGGCCAGATGGTCCGCGATCCTCGACACCGCCTCCGGATCGATCAGCGGCTCGTCCCCCTGGATGTTGACCACGGCCGCGGCGTTCCACTGCCGGGCCGCATGGGCGATGCGGTCGGTGCCGCTGGCGCACTCGGCCGGGGTCATCTCCCATTCGCCGCCGAAGCTCTCGACGGCCTGGGCGATGCGCTCGTCGTCGGTCAGCACCACGATCCGATCGAGCCCGCGGGCCTGCGAGACCCGCTCGTAGACGTGCTCGATCATGGGCCGTCCGGCAATCAGGAGAAGCGGCTTGCCGGGCAGCCGGGTCGAGGCGTAGCGGGCCGGAATGGCGCCGACGATACCGGCAGAGCTACCCGAGGTTGTCTGTCCGGGCGAAGCGGAGGGGTGCACGACCGAATCTAAACCGTACGGTGGGGTACTGTCAAACGGATGCTATCCTCCGCGCCCGATGGGCCGCCGATTTTCTCTCTGCCTTCTGGCTCTCTTCGCCCTCTCCTGCGGAGAAGAGCCCGGCTCCGTCCGCCTCCTCATGGACGGCGAGCACGCTGCGGACGCCCTGATCGAGGAGCGGGTCATCGCCCGGCCTCCGGCGCTGGGCGGGAACCGCTTCCTCACGGGATGGTGGTCGGCGAGAAAGGGCAAGCAGGTGCTGCTCACGCCCGAGGTCCCCAATGCCCGCCTGCAGATCGTTCACCTGGCAGACCGCCCCCGGACCCTCGCAATCGACCTCCTGGAGCTACCCGCCAGGCCGGGAAAGGTGCGCGTGCGAGCGGCCGGCCGCGACCTCGGCTCGTTTCCCGTGGCCGATCCCATCGAGATCCGCCTCCCCGGCGACCTGCCCCAGGGCCGGATCAACGTCGATCTCACCTTCGAGCCCAAGGTGACAGTCCTGGCTGGCGCCATCCGCCCGTTCCTGCCCGCGGGCAAGGTGGCGGGGCGCGGCGCCGACATCATCCAGGCAGGGGAGTCGCTGGTCCACATTTCGCGCCGCGTCTCCCCCGGCACCGAGCTGGTGGGGACGTTCGTCCCTCCAAGCGCTCCCGGCCCCGGCCAGCGCTTCGAGCTGACGGTCGAGAACGAGGACGGCGGCCCCGTCCGCCGCTTCTCGTGGACCCCCAGCTTCTGGAACCGGATCTTTGGAAACAAGGCGATCGAGCTTCCCTTGGGCGAGACCGACGGCTGGATCCGCATCCGCCTGCGCGCCCGCGGCATGGGACCGGCGGCCCGCTGGGCGAAGCTCGGGCTCCGGGAGAGAAAGACTGAAGAGAAGGCTGCGGCAGAAACGTCTTTTCCCAAGCCCCGCCTGGTGATCGTGTATGTGATGGACGCCCTCCGGGCCGACTTCGTGGGTCACCTGGGTGGCCAGGCCGGAGTCTCGCCGACCTTCGACCGGCTGGCCCGCGAAGGGATGACGTTCCGCAACCATCGCAGCGTCGCCCCGAACACGATCCCCTCGACCAAGGCGCTGTTCACCGGCCACACCTTCGTCTCGCGGGGCGGCTGGAAGCTCGATGCCGCGGACGGCACCACCCTGGCCGAGCTGTTCAAGTCCGCCGGCTACCGCACCGGCCTCTTCTCCGGGAACGTCTACGTCAGTCCGGCCTACGGCACGGATCGGGGCTTCCAGCACGTGGCCAAGGAGGTCCTGATCGACGGCTACAGCGCGGCGGAGAAGCCGCCGTTCAACGACAACGCCTCTCGAGTCCACGCTTCAGCCCTGAAATGGCTGGCTTCGCTCCCACGCGGCGAGCGGGCGTTCCT
>DASUNJ010000084.1:0-14897 GCA_036277235.1 Thermoanaerobaculia bacterium
CGTCGGTCATCGCCGCCATCCAGAAAGCCCTGGGGCACGGCACCGCCTTCGGCGCGCCGACGATGCCCGAGGTCGAGCTGGCCGAGACGATCGCCGAGGCCCTCCCTTCGGTGGAGATGGTCCGGCTGGTCAACTCGGGCACCGAGGCCACCATGTCGGCCCTGCGCCTGGCCCGCGCGGCCACGGGGCGCAGCCAGTTCGTCAAGTTCGAGGGGTGCTACCACGGCCACGCCGACCCGTTCCTCGTCGCCGCCGGCTCGGGCGCGGCCACGATCGGCGTCCCCTCCTCCCCGGGAGTGCCCGCGGCCGTCACCAACGACACCCTGGTCGCCCCCTACAACGACCTCGCCGCCGTCGAAAAGCTCTTCGCCGAGAGTCCGCGCAGTACATGCGATATCGCCGCGGTCATCGTCGAGCCCATCGCCGGCAACATGAGCCTGGTGCCGCCCGCGCCCGGATTCCTCGAGGGTCTCCGGAGCCTCTGCGACCGCCACGGCTCCCTGCTCATCTTCGACGAGGTCATGACCGGCTTCCGCGTGGCCTGGGGAGGCGCCCAGAACCTCTTCGACATGACGCCGGACCTCACCACCCTGGGCAAGGTCATCGGCGGCGGCCTTCCCCTGGCCGCCTACGCCGGCAGGCGGGATCTGATGAAGATGATCGCGCCCGCCGGGCCCGTCTACCAGGCCGGGACGCTCTCCGGCAATCCGCTGGCCGTGGCCGCCGGCCATGCCGCGCTCACCGAGCTGTCGGTAGATGTGGATTGTCCCTATGAGCTGCTGGAGGCGATCGGCGCCCGGCTCCAGTCGGGGATCGAAGAGGCGGCCCGCCGGCACGGCATCCCGGTGCGCGTCCAGCGCCAGGGCTCGATGCTCGGCCTCTTCTTCACGGACGCTCCGGTGACGAACCTGGAGGATGTCACCCGCACGGACCGCCAGCGCTTCACCCGGGTCTTCCACCGGCTTCTCGGGCAGGGAGTCCATCTCCCCCCCTCGGCCTATGAGGCGCTCTTCCTCTCGACCGCCCATGGAGACGCCGAGATCGACGCCACGGTCGAGGCCTTCGACCGCGCGCTTGCTCAGGAAGAGAGCTTGACCCGTTGAGCCCTGGCGCGGCTTGGGTATAATGCCGCTGCCAATTGACCAGAGGCCATAGGAGGGGCCCCGGTATGACCCACATCATCTGCGAACCCTGCGTCGGCGTGAAGGATACGGCCTGCGTCGACGTGTGCCCGGTGGACTGCATCTATGGGAAGGATGAAGACTGGGAGATGCTGTACATCCATCCCGAGGAGTGCATCGACTGCGGCCTGTGCATCGACGCCTGCCCCGTCGAGGCGATCTTCACTCTGGAAGAGACCCCGGACAAGTGGAAGGCGTACATCGCCAAGAACTACGAGCACTTCGGCCTCACCCCTCCGTGAGCTGACGGCAAGGTCCCTGCTTTCGGTCCTCAAGGCGCGGCTCCGGCCGCGCCTTTGTCGTTGATGCGCCTTCCTGCGCCCTACTCGACCCTCTTCGCCGGCATTACCCGTCCGCCCTGGTACAGGGTGACCCCGGTCGCCTTGCCGTCCGGTCCGCGCTGGAACTCGAGCTGGGCGTCGACGACTTTCAAGAAGAACCGGGTCTCCGACTCGGGGAAGATCTCAAACTTCGGCTGGCCCGTGGCCTGGGTCATGAGGTGGTCCCCTTCCCGGGTCACGGTCAGGAGAAACCCGGGCATCATCTCGTAGACGCCGGCATAGTTGTCATAAAGGCTCGGATCCACCTGGATCGCCTGGCGCTCGGCCGGGAGCGGCTCGTCCGTCTTCGCCCCTGGCTCGGCCGGCCCGAAGAGCTGGAAGAAATCCATCCCGGAGATCTTCCCCTGGGCATCCCGCCGGAAACGGATGCGGGAGTCCAGGCCCGGGTAGAAGAAGTCGTCGCGGGAGGTCGCCAGGATCTCGCGCTTCTCGCCGCCGGTGCGTTGGGCGACGAGCTTGTTCCCCTCGCGGAAGATCGTCCGGGCGAGCGTCTCGTCGAAGCGGTAGACGCCCACGTACTCGTCGAGCGTGGCCGGGTCGAGATCCATGGCCTTGCGCTCCTCGACCGGCTTGCCCAGCGCCTTCATCGCGACCCGGAAGGACAGCACCGCCGGCGCCAGCTCCAGCGGGGGCTTGTTCGAGAGGACGACCACCACCAGCCGCCGGTCGGGGATGCTCAGCAGGTCGGAGAAGAATCCGGGGATGCCACCGTCGTGCTCCACAATCCGCGTCCCCTCCTCCTCCCAGATCGTCAAGCCGTAGGCGTAGTTGTTGGGCTTCCCCGTGGTCAGCTTCGCCGGCGTGGTCATCCGCTCCAGCGACTCCCTCTTGATCAGCTTCCCGCTCGACAAGGCCTCGGCCCAGAGAGCGAGGTCGTCCACCGTGGACATCAGGGAGCCTGCCGAGTACGGCTGGGTCATGCTGAGGAACGGGGCGAGCCTGTAGCCGTCCTCCGCCCTGTCATAGCCGGTCACCCGGCCCGGCACAAGCTCGATGTCATGCCCGTAGCGGGACCGCTTCATGCCCAGGGGGGCGAAGATCTCCTGCTCGACGAAATCCTCGTAGCTCTTCCCCGAGGCCTTCTCGATGATGGCGCCGAGGAGGGTGTAGCCCGAGTTGCTGTAGGACTGCCTCTCGCCCGGGTTGAAGTCCAGGGGCTTGCCCTTGAACATGTCGATGGCCTGCTGGACCGTCATGTCCTCGCGCCAGCGCGGCTGCCACTCCGGCATGCTGGTGTAGCTGGGTATGCCCGAGGTGTGGGTCAGCAGGTGATGGATGGTGATCTTCTGGCCGTGGGTGGGAAAGTCGGGCAGGTACTTCGTGATCTCGTCCTCCACGGACAGCTTGCCGCGCTCCTGGAGCATCAGGATGGCCGCCGCGGTGAACTGCTTGGTGATCGAAGCGATCTTGAACACCATGTCGGGCTGGACCGGCACGCCGAGCTCGAGGTCCGCCATGCCGTACCCCTTGCGGATCAGCACCTTGCCGTCCCTCGCGACCAGCACCGCGGCACCCGGCTCGTCCGCCGCAAAGGCCTGGGAGAAGAGCTGGTCCGCATAGCGGGCGATCTCATCGTCCGACACCGCCGCCCAGGCCGGGGCGGCCAGGAAGGCGATCATTGAGAGGAGGAGAGCGAGGCCTGCGAAGGCTCGCGCGGGAAAGGAATTCGAGATCATACGGAGAGCTCCTTGGTGTTGTCAGGTGTCCGCATTTGGGATACGGCGAAGGTACTGCGAAGTTTATCCCACCGTAGAGCTGGCGAAGCAGGTTCCTACGTGCCCGGCGGAATCTCAACGTCGATGAATTCGGCTCCGCTGAGCTCGAATTCCAGATCGGTGCGGAGCGGTTGGGGCTGGTCGAGAAACTCTTTCTCGTAAGTCTCGAAGAACTTGTTCTTCTTCGCCTTGGTCGAGATCCAGATGCCTTGGGGGTCTTTGTTCTTCTTCTTGAGCTCAGCGCCGTAGCTTCTCGTGTTGCTTACCCGGCGGGCGAGGTCGACCAGCACCGCGCATTCGGGAATCGGATTGTAGAACTCCCGCTCGGTGGAGACGATCGCCTGCGCCGTCGGCTTCTTTCCGGGCTTGGGGGCTGGCAGGAGCGTATCGAGCATCCGGTAGATGCTCGCAGCGCCGAGGTCCGCGCCCCGCTTGGGCTTCGGCTGCAGCTCGGCGGCCGGCGGTGTGGCGTTGACGCTTCCGTGGTGGCCGATCTTCAGGAAGTCGACCGGATCCTTGAGGTGGGTATCACGGTACTTGTGCCACATCACGTTCCAACTGCCGTTGTCCTTGCCCTCCTTGAACTCGCGCTCCCACTCCGCGTCGCCGACGAACAGTAGCCTCCGTTTCTTCCATTCGATCAGGAGCACGACGCTCAAGTTGTTCTGGATGGCGGTGTCCTTGGCGGCGAACGCGAGGCCGTTGGAAAGCATGCCGGATTGCAGCAGGCGAAAATCGCCGGCGCTGATGTTCTTCGGAGCGGGACCGGGGCCTTCTGAACGTTTGGCCCCGAGCCTGGCGGCAGGGCTGACGGCCTGAAGGCCCTTGAGGGTGGCGTCCGTCTCTTCGCCGAGGTAGAAGTGGTCGATGTCCTCTTCGGGAGCGAGAACGCGGATCGTTGCGTCCTTGATGTCGAGGCCGAGCTGCTTGGGCGTCATTCCGGCGTGGACGAACTTGGGCTTGATCTTGTTGGCCTTCGGCAGTGTTTTCATCAGGAAGTCGTCGGCCGCGTCGTTGCTGACAGCGTAGGCGGAAGCGAGGATCTCGACCTGCGGGCTCAAGGCCCTGCCGCTGTCCGCGAGCCGGCGCATCTGCGCCCCGGCGAAGGCGTGGAGCTTGTGCGTCTTCTGGGCCTGCGGGTGCTTGGGATCCATCGCCGCGCTGAGCCAGACATTCTTTACCTGGATGTTCTTGAACCACTCCTCGTCGAACCCCTTGATGTGGTCTTCATGCCGGTGCGTGGCGACGATCAGATCGAGACGCTTCTTGCCCTGTACGTCTCCGTCGGGCAGCATCGTGGCCTCGAGATGCTTGATGGCCCTCTCGAGCAGCTCCCCGCTCCCCTTCTTGCCGCAGTCGATGAGGATGTGGAATCCGTCTTTCCCCTGCGGGATGCGGACATAGATGCAGTCTCCGCAGCCGACGCGGTAAGCCCGAATCAGGAGATGATTTCCCATCGCCATGCTCCCGGATGGTCTTCGTCGTCATGAAACAGGTGCAGGTGGGGCGACAAGCGAAAACGGACCTGATCGTCCTCCCCCTCGGCAATCAACGGGGGAATCGCCGCGCCCAGAAGCCCCTTCGCGGAGCCGATCACGGCTCCGACCCGGCCGGCGGCGATCTGGTCGGCCAGGTTGTCGAGCAGCTCCTTCCTGCGCGCGGCTCCCTCGGCGACCGCGGACTCCCAACTCTCGGCGAGGGCGCCGCGCCGGATTCGCTTGCCCCCGTATGGAAGGGAGCCGTGCTTCATCGCCCAGGCGAGGACATTCCAATTGTCGTCGAACACGAGAGTTCCGCCGCAGAGCATGGAGGTCCAGCGTCCGTCGAACTGGCCGAACCGCTTGCCCTGGAGGAGGACGTCTTCCCGCCAGACGTATTCGAGGATGATCTGCCGGGGCAATCTGGCTCTCTGGCGGCCGAGCTTGTTGGCATCGTAGAGATCGGCGATGAAGAAATCCTGGCTGGCGGGGATGAGGAGCTCCTGTCGGTTGTCGTCCAGGAAGCGATACGCGGCGGCGCGCGAGCGTGAAATATCGCTGATCTCATGGTAGACGAAGAGCTCAAGGCGGTTGTAGAGAGGCTGCGGCTGGGTCAGTCGCCGCTCATCCTCGTCCGAGAGGACTCCTCGCTTGCGGAAGACCTTGATCAGTATGCCGTAGAAACCCCCGGGGTCGATCGGATCGGAGAGCTGCTGCGACCGGCAGACGGCGAGGGCGTAGTCCCGGAACGTCACCTCGACGGGAGGGAGGAGATCGAGCGGTTGGATGACGATACGCTGCATGCGTTCGGCGGCGTACCAGAACGCCTGCCTCGGGCTGAGCCTCCTGGTCTCCGGGGAAGCAGTCTCACCGCCGGCGGGGGACTCAACGGGCAGGCCTCGATAGTGCTTCGCGAGCTCGATGAGGATGTCGTACATGGCGCCCGTGAGGACCGTGGAGACGCGATGCACGCTCGTCTCTCCCCGCATGTCGGACATCTTGTCCTCGTTGAACGCCGTTCGCAGGTACGGCCGGTCGGAGACGTGCTTGCCGAACTCCTCGGCGATCGCTCCGATCGCGTTGGGTTTGGCCAGGTCCTCGTCGGTCTCTATCTCGACATACCTGCGCAAATCTGCGTTTTGCAGTGTGAGCAGGATGGCGGTCAGGTCGCCGATGAATTCGTGAAACGCTCCCGTCTGGACGAGGCTGCTTTCGTTGTACAGCGGGCGAATACCGTCGAGAACGGCATGGCCGAATTCGTGTCTGACGATGTCGGTCGAAAGGCAGGTGTAAACGATGTCGGGGTCCGATCCGAAGTAATAGAACTGGAGCGACTTGCTGTCGCGGTCGTAGAAGGCGTTCTCGCCGTAGCCGGCGCGGGGCACGACGATCAGGCGGTTCCCTTCGAAAGCCCAGGGGATGCGTCGTCCGAGAGCTATGCCGCCCTCGAAAAACTCCAGGGCGCGTTGCAGGATGGCCCAGACGCTCACCTGATGAAACTGCGGGAGGTGAGCCGTCTTCAGTTCGATGACCTGATTGCCGATTACGAACTTCTGGAGCTTCTCATCCCATTCAGCTGGGGGCGTGAGCTCATCGGTGTCGGCGTTGTAGTCGACGATGGCGAAGCGGGCGCTCGTCGGTCCGTCAGCGAGGCCCGGCTCCCAGTCGACGAACAGATGTTCGTCGAAGGCGAGAGCCGGATTGTCCTTCGCGAACGCCGGATCCTGCATGTAGGTGGTGAAGGGGATCTGCAGCGCGCTCTCGCGTCGGAGGCTGACGGGAATGTAGCGGGCGGCTGCATACAGTGCGACGCGATCGTCGGGAGAGATCCTGGCATTGAGAGACATTTGCCTCGTCGCTCTCGGGGCCGCGCCGCGAGCGGCGCTGGGTTGCTTTTTCGCCACGGAAACCTCCGGTTACCCGAGCGTTACGATTGACACCTATGGGGCGGCCGTGGGGAGAAGGAGCTCGGTGAGGCGGAGGAAGGCGGCCGTGCCAAGCCCCCACGCTCCATTGAGCAGCAAGGCCCCGACGAGAATCGCGGGCTTCCACCCGCCGGCAACCGGTTGGCCTTTGAGCGGGAAGACGATGAACAGCGCGACGACGCTCGGCAGCAACGCGCCGAAGACAATCGCGCCCAGCCAGAACGAGGCGCCCTCCCACCGGCCGACCGCGAGCCACAGCGCGATCCCCCACACCCCGCCCCAGAAGGCCAGAGACAGGACCTGAGGCACGTGGAGAGGACCGGCCGGCGCCATCGAGTACGCCGCCCGCGGCGACGCCCCAGCCCGGTGCAGGATGGCCAGCAGGCCCTGGTGAAAGACCAGCGTGGCGAGGAAGCCGGCAAGAAAGGCGAGGAGGTATCTCATGGCCTGACTGCTACTCTACCATTGGGCTCCATCAAGGAACCTCGTCCGCACGTCGGCCGGCATTCCGGAGGGCAACTGCCCGGATCGCTCTCTGGCGTCTTTCGTCCTCGAAGACCTCGCGGATAGCTTGATGTTCAGTCAGAGGATCATGCGGCTCCTTGCGGACAGGACGATCGTCCCTCATCTCGGAGAGATCTCCTTCCCACAACCCGGCACTTGCAAGCTCGAGAATGCATCCTGCCCGATGAAGCACCGGACGGTCATAGAGTTCCTCCCGGCTCCACTTCCAGCCACCCGAGCCGGCATCCACCTCGCTCCAGAGGCGCTCCAACTCTGCCAGGGCCTGGGCAGTATCGCTAGCAGTCAGGTTCTCCAGACACTCACGGATCAGCTCATCGAGGGACATCCCACGTCGCTCGGCGAGTTGTTGCGCCCGAGCGAGGATCTGCTCGTCGATTGAGAGTATTATGTTCATGCTTGTAGGGTACATGTGCCCCGCAGCACGGTCAATCCAAGAGGGACTCTTGTCTTGAGGGGTGTCATGGCCACCAAGATCAAGAACGATCGTGCGGAGGAACTGGCTCGGCCGGTAGCCGCCGAGGCACCGCTGGGCTCGCGGCTCGCTGAACGCTTCGCCGGCTTGGGTCTCGAGCAAGAGATTCCCGAGCTGCGCGGCCAGCCGGCCCGCCCGGCCGATTTTGAGTCGTGATCGTGCACGACTGCCTTGCCGACGACGCTTGAGCTAGAATCCTCCCATGTCGGCCCTACCTGCTCCAGTCGAGTACGCCCACATCAGCCATGACGAGAAGGGTGTTCCCTTCGTCACGGGAACGACGATGAAGGTGGTGGAGCTTGTCATGGCACAGCGGGCGTACGGGTGGAGCCCTGAAGAGCTCCACTTCCAGCATCCCGACCTTTCCCTTGGGCAGATCCACTCGGCCCTGGCCTACTACTGGGACCACCGGAATGAGCTCGATCCGGACATCGAGCGGCGAACCCGCCTGGCCGACGAGATCCGCAGCGAGGTCGGCTCCTCCCCTCTGGCCGAGAAGCTCCGCGCTCTCCGCCCCCGCTCTTGAGCCTCATCCTCTATATGGACGAGAACGTCCACCGCTCGATTACCGGAGGGCTTCGCCTGCGTGGTGTTGACGTGCTCACGGTTCAGGAGGATGGGCGCAGGGGCTTGGACGACTCCGGGATTCTGGATCGTGCCACCGAGCTCGGCCGCGTCCTGTTCTCCCAGGATGAAGATCTTCTGGCGGAAGCCCGCCATCGGCAGTCTGCTGGAATCTCCTTTGCCGGCTTGGTCTACGCCCACCAGCTCCATACGACCATCGGTGATTGTGTACGCGATCTGGAGATCGTGGCGCAAGCGGCCCACCTCGATGAGATGGCCGATCAGGTCCTCTTTCTGCCACTTTGAATGGGGTGCCCCGTAGGGTGAGCTCAGTCGCGCTTCCGCCCTTCAAGTTTCTTGATGAGCGCCTCACGGCGCTCCTTCAGCCGCTTGAGCGCATACTTCCGCATCGAGTAGGGTAATCCTTCGGTCTCCATAAGAGCGGCGAACCACCCGAAGCGCCCGTAGCCGTCGACTACGCCGGGATGACCCAAGTCCTGAGCAGCGTCCAGTAGAGACCAACGGCGGGCATGATCGGTCTCGGACCGGAACGCTGAGATAAGGCGATCAACCTCTCTCTGCAGACGTAGCTTTTCAAGTGCCTGCCAAGCCGATTCCCTTGCGAACCAGTCCTCGTCTCGACGAAGGGCATACAGCGCGTCATCCAGGTCAGGGCTCCAGCGCATCGACTCGGCGGCGAGGCAAGCTCCCTGCCGTAGCCGTGGATCAGAATCGTTCAGCCATTGCAGAAGGAGAGGCCGGTTTGAGGTCTGGTCGAGAGCTTCTCCGATCGAATAAATCAGAACAAGGTCGTTGTCTTCGCGTACCAGGTTGGTGAATTCCCTTCCGGCCCTCGTGAGATCCAGTTCGAGAAGGAGCTAGCTGCGTCAGGGCGCGCACAGCATCGTAATGTGCGGAGGGCTGCCCTCCCCAGGCTGATTCGGACAGTGCCCGTTCACGGAGGTATTCCCGCACCTCTTCATTGTCTAAATGGGCGAGGGTCTCCAAGCTTTCGTTCTCTTCGAACAGGGCCCATAGATCGTCTCTTTGTTCCCAGACGTGCCTCGCAACCTGGGCCCGACTCTCATTGGTGGCGCGCCGGGCCTCAAAGCGATTGAGGACACGCCGTGCGACGAAACGATGATCTTGGATTTCGCGAGCTCGTAGGAATGCCTGTTCGGATACCTCTGATCGTGCATCCAACATCTCCAGAGCGAGAAGACTTGCCAGTGCCTGCTTGGATGCGGGTTCCACTCTGTTGAATAGAGAAAGTATAGTTTCCTCCATTTCGGGCCTCCCGCTCATCCCAAGGGCCAGGATCGCACCTGGAGGCATGGGATCAAGGGAAAGATCCTCCAGAGCCGATGTAAGCTCCACGTCGCCCAAAGCACGGCCCCCGAGGTATTCAGCGAAATCCGGAGGCAGGCGCAGGCCCCAGCGAACAACACCACGGATCACAGTTTTGTCGTAGCCACGTTCGGCAAGGACCTGGAGGGCTTCACGCTGATCCAGCAGATGCGTCTCAGCACCGGCCAGATGCTCCTGCTCTTGGAAGGCGATTTGGGTTAGGAACTCGATTGTTCTCTTGTCGGATGCCCTTAGCGCCAACTCGAACGCTTCATCTCTGCCCCAATAAGTTGTCGCCCTCTCTAGATAAGAATTGGCGACCTCAAAGATTCCGTCACCAGCAATTTTGTGAAGGACCGCGAGGCCCACGTCGAGAGCGTGCCGCTTCCACATCTCCTCCCAAGGTCCTTCCCGGATCAACCAAGCTGCCAAGTTCCGTTCGAGTTCCGTTCCGCGACGCCTCCAGAACAGCTTCAGGAGGTCCGGGTGGGAGATCTCACTCAGCCGATCGAATGGCCGGCCAAGGGGCTCGTGGTTGCTCGGGCTCGGCTCTTCCAACTCTCTAACCAGCAGCTCGTTCGTGGTATCAAGAAGCAGTTCGAGGGTCTCTTCACTCAACCAGTTTTCACGGCCATCGTAGAGACACGCTGCAATCCAAGGTCGCTCGGCAGCCCGAATGGTATCGAGCAAGAGCTTGGCCGTCTCCTGAGGAAACTCAAGTTGCAGGGGCGGCAGCCACCAGGATCGGGCAAGAGCCAGATCAAACTCAACGTCTGGATCGATCGGTCGAAGAGCGCCTTCGGGGGAAAGAAGATAAAGACCCTTTCGGGCCATGGGCGCCAACGAATCCCCTCGCCCATTGACCCGCTCCTCAAGCCAGGGCACCTCTTCACAATCATGGAAGTGTGTGATGCAGACCGCGAGGCATCGCTCGCGCTCCGGTCGAACCTTTTCAAAAGCCACTCTCTTGACCCGATGCCAGACCTCTTGACCCTGAACAACTCTCGGAATGAGGAAGATCAGGGTGTGCACAGGGTCGGTAGCTGGATCGGCGTTGCTGATCGCCTGCTCAAGCCAGTTGGGGGCCAAGCGGACGCAGGTCTGAAGCGCCTTATCAGTCTGGACGACATCGTGAAAGTCAACCTCGCTCTCTTCCGCCAGACCCTCCTCTCTCTGGGCCTTTACATTTCTAGACCACTCGCGGTACAGAGCCCAAAGTCGATCCAGAGCCTCAGTGCTTCCATGGGCGGCCAGAACTCGCGCGGCCGCTTTTTGAAGGCAGATACTACTATCGTTGAGCATATCGACGGCAAAGCCCGCAATCGATGGGTCTGACATCGACTCCAGCATCTCGAGATACCGGATCTCCGAATAGCTCGACTCCCCCGCAATCTGGCGAAGTCTTACGAACAGATGGGGCACGATCCGGTTACCAAGTGTCGAGATCAGATCGAAGAAACCATCGATCTCCTCGAAGAGTTGCAGCAACCCGAGGATGTCTTGATCTCGGGGAGATTCAGGGCCCGAAAGAAGCCAAAGGACATCCATGGCAACGTAGCCGAAGCGGCGCCCTCCTGCACCTTCAATGCAGGCTCTGAGCCGGTCTCGGAGAGACTGGGACGTGAGGCGCCCTGCACGAAGACCGGCGACTAGACCCTCCGAAATGGCCCATTGGAGCAGGCGTTCGTGCCACAACTCCAGAACGCGGCCACTGCGCCCCCACCTGACGAGACGGGTCAGAAGGAGCCTCTCCATCGCGACCTCATCGATTCCGATCGCGCGCAGTCGCGAAAGGGGCCAGGGATAGTCTCCCCCGTCGATGAGTTGGCTGGCGAGTTCGGTCAGCGCATCCGTCGCTATGGGGGCATGAGCTGCCTGTCCGGTCCAGTAGCCCTCGATAAGCTGATACTCGTTGTTTGACTGCCACTGGCCTCCTCCGGAAACAAGTTCGCAGAACAGCCGTGCCCAAAGGGGATGCCGTAGGAGACGAAGGATGTCCTGGGGTGGTAGCAACGTGTCCGTTCCTAGCTGAAGCCTGAGGTAACGCAGCACCTCGCGTTGCGAAAAGTCGCGGACGGAAAGTGGAAGCACACCCTCGTCCACGCGCTCCGGAGCGTTCGTATCCGTGGTAAGAGCGACCGCGACCCGGACACCGATTGCATCCCATTCCTGCTGCACCAGAGTCGCTAGGTAGTTCCGATCCTTCACACCATCGATCAGGACCGTGAGCCAAATACCCCCAGAGTGCTCGGGCACCTCCTGCCGCACTTTCTGCGCGAGTCGATCAAGCGAGTAGCGCTCATCAGTCCCCCAGATGCGCTCGCAGAAAAGCCGTGCCGCCTCGTCCCGATCACGGAGTACGTCCTGGCTGCTGTCGAGGAGGAGTACAACCTCATTGCGCCGGGCCAGTTCTTCAGCCGTTCCATAGAGCAGCCACGACTTACCCTGGCCGCTTTCTCCCCAGGCGACGATGGGCTCCCCGCCTGCAGCCTGAAGAAGGTTGAGGAGCGGCTTTCGCTCCCGGCAATCCTCGGAGGCTTTGTATCCGTGCAGCGCTAGACTCCTCACCAGAGAGAACTGGCTCTCCCGAGCAATGAGATCCCAGGCCAATAAAGGAATGGCCTGAAGGCCGTGCTGGGCAAGGAATTTTGCTCGGTCGACCACAGCTCCGCCCTCACGGGCACGCCGGAGGAAACCTCCCACTAGTGAGTCCAGTTTTTGCTCCAAGGCGTGATCTTTGACCCCGCGGGCGGAGAGCTCTCGCGCGACCTCGTCCTCGATTACTGGCCACTGGCGGTCGCCTTCGAACTCGAAGTTGGCAAGGAGCCGCAACAGATTCCTGTGGAGCACGTCCGGAGAATCTTGGACCGGCCGCCGGACCTTCCGCTCGCCCTTCCCGGTGCTCTCCTCCCCCGCCAGCACTCGAGCGATATACAGAAGAATGCCACGCTCCGTGTATCTGCCTCCAGCCTCTTTGATCTTCCGGGCCAACGCACGGTTCTTCGTCGCCGATGCAAACTCCTGCTGGTCGTCAAGAGCGGCAAGCGGATCGCCCGCATCCACCCTTCGCGCGGGCAGCGAGCGGAAGGAGTGGTAGACATCCTCCCATGCACCCATGGAACCTTCGGTGACAAAACGGTAGCGCGTGGGCGTCGTCCTTGAACGGCACGCCTTGTAGAGATCGGGGAGGACATCCCGGATGACCTCCTCCAAGCTCCAGGGGCGACCGGTCGATCGGGCTTTGATCTGTTCAACAGCACCGGGCATCTCCAGGTCGCCCCCTTCGGGCGGCTCGAGGATCAGGGTCACCCCACGTGGCTGAAGGAGGGTCGGGCCTTCCAGCACATCCCGTACAGTCGCCTTCCAGACACGCAAGAGAGACCAGAGGAGCTGATAGGCGACTCCGTTCATCATCGCCGGTCCGCCGGCAGGAGGTCTTCTGGTCGGCGCGGTTCTGCGATGCGGAGCTGTCAAGCGGGGTTCATCCGTGCGTTCGTTGGGGCGCCACGACAATTGTGGTGCCGTCCGCTCAGTGGATGGTAGGAGAGGTTTCTGGGTGAGAGGCCAGCGATACCCAAAGCGACTCTCGGGCTCTACTACTTCCTCCGGAGCAACTCGCTCAAAGAACCAGCACCTTCGCGCTCCAGGAGCGTGTCAAGGTGCATGTCGCTCCTCACGTTCCAATCGCGGTGGTACTGCTGTTCGAGGGTACCGACATGGGTATCTCCGCGCTTTTCTCGAAGCGTGCCCGTCTCCGTTCGCGCTCGTTCTCCCCTCATGCCTGCCGCGTCATGTCGGACCGGTGGTGCCTTCCTGTGAGACATCGCTCCTACTCCTGCATGCCGGAGCGGCCGGCGCAAGTGTCGACCGTTTAGCATTGTCACTGTCGGATTAGTTTACCAAGGCCGAGAGGCGAAAGCAAGGCGGTCCTACCGAATGTGGGGGTCTCCAGTTTTGGAAAGCACAAGGGAGTGTAGAAGAGGAACCCGAGGGCCCTCTCCCCCGCCGCCGCGAGGCTGACTTCCCTTGCCTCCCCGCCACCCTCGGAGTTCGGGTTCTTGGGGCCATCTACCTGGGGTTGAAACCCCAGGCTCTACGCCCCTTCCGGGGCTCTGCTTCTTCCGCAGTCAACCGGCAGCCTTGACTCGCCATCGAGATCCTCAGGTGGATAGCTCACAGCGTCAACTCCTGCCTGGCCCAACAACTCAATGAACGCTTCGAGCGAAAGACCCGCCAGCTTAGCCCCTTGAGCCATGGTCAGCGCGCCCGCCTCAAAGAGGTCGAGAGCCATGGTACGGAGCAGATGCTCGTCGAAGGGCATGATGTCAGCTCGGTAGGTCACGCGGTAACGAGGACGGAAACGAGCCCCGGAGCGGTGACGGTCTCGATGCTCGCCGGCAGCGGCTGGTTGGTCTCGACCATCACCGCGATCAGGTCGTGAGCCACGTCGGGCGCAAGGCTGAGGATTTCCTGGATGCTTTCACCCTGTACGACGAGACCAGGGAGATCCGGGCTCGTGCCGAGATAGAGGCCCTCGGGCAGTTGCTCGATTTCCAGGGTGATCTTGTACATTCTCTTGACCTCCTCAGTCCTCGACTCCTCTTCATTCTAGCAGCCGCTCCCCTCCCCCGCCGCGGGGCTGGCGCCCCTGGCCCTGCCGTCGCCCCCTCGGGGCTCGATGTTTTGGGGCTGTCTACCTGGGGTTTGAAACCCCAGGCTCTATGCCTGCGCCCCTGCCGGGGCTTCGTACTGCGAGATGAGGGAACGGCTCCGGACCCGAAGCGGACGGCTCGGAGCGCGGCCCGGACGACTGCGGACGCGGTAGGGATGGCTCGGACTGCGCGCCGGACGGCTCGGGCCCCGGTGCGGACGGTCCGCACAGCGATACGAACGATTCGGACCGCTGTACGAACCGCTCGGACGACGGTACAGACGGCTCTCCCCTTGATACGGATGGCTCCGACCGCTGTACGGACGGCTCGGACCTCGGTATGGACGGTTGGTACCGACGTACGAACGGTTCCAGGGGCTGTACGGACGGCTCGGGTAGCGGTACGGACGGTTCCAACCTCGGTACGGACGGTTCGTACGGGTGTAAGGACGGCTCGGGCCGTCGCACGGACGGCTCCACCCGCGGTACGGACGGTTCCGGCGGCTGTACGGACGGCTCCCACAACGATACGGACGGTTCGCACACACGTACGGACGGTTCCCCCAGCCGTATGGACGGTTCCTACGCGCGTACGGACGGTTCCCCCGGCTGTACGGACGGTTCCTACGCGGATACGGACGGTTCCCCTCACGGTACGGACGGCTCGCACCTCTGTACGGATCATTCGGAGGGGGAAA
>DASUNJ010000085.1:0-2595 GCA_036277235.1 Thermoanaerobaculia bacterium
TCAGATCCTCCGACAACCTCCTCCCCGACCTGGTCCCAGACCTGAGGGGTCCGGCGCATTTGCCGATCAGAGTCGAGTCGGCGGGGCGAACCGACTCGATCAAAGGCGGGTTGCGCAACACCTTCGACTTCGTCCCCGACGCGCCCTTCACGAAGCTGGTCGTGCAGCTGGCGGGCGGCAAGAAGGGCCTCTTGCAAAACAGCCGCAACATCTGCTCGAAGGTCTACCGCGCCACGGTCAAATACACCGCCCACAACGGCAAGACGCTGACTCAGCGGCCGCCCTTGAAGAACTCCAAGTGCGGGAAGGCTAAGAAGCGCAAAGCCGCCAAAAGAGCAAAGCGACGGGCCGCGCAGCGCGCGGCGAGGTAGCTGGGACTGGGAGCCCTAGCAACGATGCCCGTTGCCCGAAAGCGCCGCCGCTCACAATGCGGCGGGGCGATCGCGCTGACCCTCTTGGCGGTGTTGTGGTCGGGCGAACGGCCCAGGCCGCTGGGGCGCCGATCATCGGCCAGAGCTGGTCCTCGGCGATCTTCTCGAGCACCGCCCGCTTGCACGCCTAGGTCAACCCCAACGCCCTCTTCACCACCTACCACTTCGACTACATCGCCAAGGCCGCCTATGACGCGAACGTTGCCGGCGGCAAAGACCCCTTCACGGGCACCTCGCGGATCCCCCAGTCACCGACGCCAACATCGGTCTGGCTCTTCCCCGGTGAACGTCACGCAGCAGCCCTTCAACCTCGCGCCGGACACGGCCTACCGCTACCGCGTGGTGGCCAAACACGACCACGACGACGGGACCCACACTTACCTTCGTCACCCAGATAATCCCCACCGGCGCCGATAGCTGCGCCAACGCGACCGCGCGGGCGCAGAGCGGCGCCCAGAGCTCCGCAGTGCCCGATTGCCGCGGCTGGGAGATGGTTTCCCCGGTCGACAAGAACGGCGGCGAGGTCGGGCTACCCGGTGGTCTTGCCGGCGGCGGAGTGCTGCAGGCCTCAGCCCAGGGGGCTCGGTCACTTACGGCTCCGCCGCCTCCTTTGCCGGCGGCCAAGGCGCCCCGCCGGCGAGCCAATACCTGGCCTCGGTCGGCTGGCAGATCGCCACTACCGACGGAACCCCGCCTCCGAAGCTGAACGGTCTACAGATCGAGATCAACCGCCATGGCCGCTATCGCGCTCAAAGGCCAGGAAGGGAATCCTATGTCGCAGGGGGACGATTGCTCGTCTTCAACGGTCAGAGAAAGGGCAAATCCGTCCTCTTCGCCGGATCTATTCCCCCCGTCCCTTCGCCACCTCCTTCGTGATCACCTTCGCGGTGAAGGAGTTCTCAAAGGCGCCTACGGGACCGCGCTTACGACGACGCTCCCTCCCACACTCAGAAGTTGGGGCAACCTAACCGCGATCGAGATGAAGCTTTCCAGGAAGTACGGGGTTCGAGGGGGAGAAGCGCTCCTACATCTCTGCGGGATGCCCCGTCCCCAAAGGCTTTGGCCTCGCCTCTTTCAGACTGGCGCGGACGGAGTTCTCCTTTCTCGGTGGCAAGGAGCTCGAGAGCACTGTTGTGGGAAGCTGCAAGGTGCGCGGGTAAGGTACGCCCCGAGCAGGATTCGAACCTGCGGCCTACTCCTTAGGAGGGAGTCGCTCTATCCAGCTGAGCTATCGGGGCTGGATGCCGCGAAAAGGCTCTGCTGAGCCGTTTCCGGCAATTGCCCGTCGCTAGCGTTCGGCTCGACCTCGGCTTCAACCCGGCCTCCGCTGCCCATTGCTGCCCAATCGAGGGCTGCATCGAACTCGCGAAGCGCCGCGCCGATCAACCTCTCGCGGCGACGCACAGCACTAGCGTAGACCTTCATCGAGAAGCCGGGCTCCGTGTGCCCGAGCTGGGCTGCCACGTACACGGGATCGTCTCCCAGGGCGAAGCGAAGGCTCGCGTACAGACGCCGCAGCGAATGCGGAGTGACGGCCTCATCAATCGGGCGGATGCCCAGCTCGACGAGTCGCGGATTGGCACGGCGGATCGCGGTCTTCAAGCGCCGCTCGACGTTGCTCACGCTCTGCCGCTGCCCATTGCGGTTGCGGAACATCGGACCCTCGCCGCTGTGCAGCGTTCGGAGCTTGTAGGCGGCGAGTTCCTTGCGCAGAGCGTCGGGCAGATCGACCTGCCGAACGCCCGCATCTGTCTTCGAGGCGCCGACGGTCAGAGTGCCACTGGCGGGATCGAAGTCGGGCCAATCGAGCCCGCACGTCTCACCGTTTCGCAAACCAGATCCCGCCATGGTGGCGACGATTGGGCGAAGCTTCCCCGCTGTCTCGAGCAGCGAGGGCAACTGCTCCGGCTCCACGGTCGGCCGGCTCGGCGCGCTGCGCTTGACCCGCCGCCGCCGGCCTCGCGCTGGGTTGCGTGCCGCGTCGATGTGCCCGTAATCCCCGGCCGCGTCGAGGATCATCGCCAGCAGGCCGAGTGACTTATTGATCTGGTTCGGCCCAAGCGCGCTCTCTCGGAGCTTCGCGGCCTTGTAGCGGTCGACGTCCTCCGGCCCGATCTGGTCGAGGCGCATCCGGGCGAAGTAGGGAAGGAGGTGGCCGCTCAGC
>DASUNJ010000086.1:0-3687 GCA_036277235.1 Thermoanaerobaculia bacterium
ACGCTCGACTGGAGCGAGCCCTTCGGCCTCTGGGCCGGACTGGTGGGAGGCGCCTTCATCGCCCTCGGCTCCCACGGGGTGGACCAGCTCTCGGTCCAGCGATATCTCTCTGCCCGCGGGCTCCCGGAGGCCCGGCGCGCCGTCTGGATGAGCGGACTGGTCGCGATGGCACAGTTCGCCCTCTTCCTGCTGATCGGAGTCGGGCTCTGGAGCTTCTACCAGCTCAACCCGCCCGCCGTGCCGTTCGAACGCGCGGACCGCATCTTCGCCCGCTTCATCCTGGACGAGCTGCCGACCGGCCTGGTGGGCCTGCTGCTGGGAGCGATCTTCGCCGCGGCCATGACGAGCTCGCTCAACTCGTGCGCCACCGTGGCGGTCAATGACCTTCTGCGTGTCTCACCGGAGCGCCAGCTGCGGGTCACCCGCATCCTCACCGCGGTCTTCGGAGCGATTCAGATCGCGGTGGGGATCGCCGGCCAGTGGGTGCAGACCTCGATCGTGAGCAGCGTCCTGGGGATCGCAGCCTTCACGACCGGGATCGTGCTCGGGGTCTTCTTCCTGGGGATGTTCACACGCCGAGTGGGTCAGCACGCGGCGCTCGCGGGTCTCGCCGTCGGCCTCGCGGGCATGACCTGGATCTTCTTCGCCACCCCGCTCGCCTGGACCTGGTACGCCCTCGCGGGCTCACTGCTCACGGTCGCCGCGGGCCTCGCGGCGAGTTGGATCCTGCCTGATAGACCGGAGAACTGCCGCGCGGTTCCGTGATACACGGGAAGCCTCTCCCCAAGCGCAGATTCCTCTCCGCAAAAGGTTTGGCTCCCATCGGCACCGCCTTCGCACGGGCGTCCTTCTTTTTCGCACAAGAATTCTAAATTCTCGTGCGAAAATCCTCTTTGAGGGGCGCGAGAAGCAAATGTTCATACGAAAAATTAAAATTTTCGTACGAGAAAAGCTCTTTGTTGTGCGAGAAAAACAAATTCTCGTACGAATATTTGGTTTTTTCGTACGAAAAAAGCTCTTGAACGCCCTCGGAAGAGAATTTTCGTGCAAGAATTTTGAATTCTTGTGCGAACCGTTTGCCAGGCTCGCCGTCGGCTGCCGCCGCCGCTCAGGGAATTCGTTTGGCTGGCGAGAGGGCTCTGACCACGGCATCGGCAATCGCGGGCCGCGCCTCTCGGATCAGGTTGTTCTCTCGCGTCGGATGGACCCGGTTCGTCAGCAGAATCAAGTAGATCTGCCGTTCCGGGTCGATCCACATCGAGGTGCCGGTGAAGCCGGTGTGACCGAAGGAGCTGGGTGAGAGGAGCGTGCCTGCCGAGGAGCCCTCGGCAGATTTCGTGTCCCAGCCGAGGGCGCGGTCGGAATCGGGGATCCCCGCCTTGCGGGTGAACAGCTCGATCGTCTCCCTGGAGACGAGGCCGCCATTGAGCATCATCTGCGCGAAGCGCGACAGGTCGCCGGCCGTGCCGAAGAGCCCGGCGTGCGGAGCGATGCCGCCCATGGCGAAAGTGTTCTCATCGTGGACCTCGCCATGGACGAGACGGCCGCGCCAGGGGTCGAATTCGGTGGGGGCGATGCGGGGCAGCAGGCCGGGCGGCGGCCGGTACATCGTGTCCTTCATCCCCAGCGGTCCGAGCACCCGCTCCCGGACGAAGGTCTCCAGCGGCTGCCCCGCAACCTGCTCGAGGATCTCTCCCAGGAGGATGACGCCCGGGTCGCTGTAGACGGAGCGGCTGCCGGGCGGATACTCCAGGTCCATGGCCTGGATGCGCTCGACGTAGGCTTCCTTGCCGCGGATTTCCTTGAAGAACGGAGCCAATGCGGGCAGCCCGGAGGAATGCGTGAGCAGGTGGCGCACCGTCACGCCTTCCCGCACCGGCTGGTCGAGGTCGAGCCGCCCTTCATCGACCAGGATCATCGCCATGGTCGTGGTGGCCACTACCTTGGTGAGGCTGGCGAGATCGTAGATCGTGGCAGCGGTGACCGGCGGCGCGTTTTCGTCGTACGACTGGCGCCCGAAGGGGTGCAGGTGGATCAGCCCTTCCCGATCCCCGACCGCCAGGACGCCGCCCGGGAAGGCGCCACGCTCCCGGTAGCTCTCCAGGAGGCGGTCCACCTCCGCGAACTCGCGGTGTGGCGAATGGAGAACGGGAGCACAGCCGGCGGCAAATAAAGCTGTTACAACCGCGGCAACGAAAATCCGAGCCGCTCCCGCTCTGTAAAAACCCACGACCTTACACGGTCAGGTCTTCGACCTTGGCGCCCGGTGCGTTCTTCTTGACCGACTCGACGCCCTTCTCCATGGACGCGGCCGTCGTGTACATCTCGCTGCGGCCGAGCGTCCTGCCGTTGGCGGCCTTGAGGATGAAGTAGTGCTGGCCGCTGGATGCCTTGCGCTCGTAACGTCCGTCGTCGGGCGCGTTGGTCCGCACGGACTCGATCCCGGCGGTGGCGCCCCGCTTCTCCTTGTACGTTTCACTCGTGAAGATTACCTGTCCGTTGGCAGCGTGGAGGTTGAAAAGGAACTGCCCGTTCTTCGCCTTCTTGAGGGCGAACCTTCCAGCCATGGTTTGGCTCCTTTCTTATGTCCAACGACGCTTCAGGTTAGCAGATTTGCCGGCGTCAAGGCCGGAGGACCACCTCGGCCGGCAGCTCGCGGATCACGACCTCCTTGCCCTGCCACCGCGCGATGATCCCGCCGGGTGGCACGGTGGGTCCCGAAATCCGGTAGCGCACCCCCTCCCCCTCCGGAGCCACCGAGAAGTCCAGCGGCCCGTACTCGGTGCGAAGACCGCGGACGGTCACGTCGTTCCAGGTGGGCAGGAGACCGTCTCCGACGACGAGGGCAGTATCAGCGCCATTCGTCGACTCGCGGACGTAGGCGAAGAAGTCGAGGAAGGAGTGGAGGAACTCGGAGCCGACCCAGGTGTGCGGCATGTCGCCGACGAACTTCGGCGTCTTCGGCTCGCGCCAGACCACTTCCGCCCAGTGGTTCCAGGCCGCGGGCCGGCGGTCGTCCATGAAGAAGTCCAGCAGCTCGTGGGCGCGGTCTCTCCAGCCGAGACGGAGGAAGGTCCGCAGCGTGCGCAGCTCGTAGGGCGTGTACGCCTCCCACTCCCGCTTGCCGTCGCGGCGGGCGATCGATTCCTGGTAATACCTCTCGAACGTGCGGCGCAGCTCGGCCTGTGGGAGGTCGGCGAGCTCGCCGCCGGGCGCGATGCCGATGCTGGTCGAGGTGGGATCGAAGTCCCCCTTCTCCACCGAGGCCGGCAGGTAGTCGAGCTTGTGCATTGCGATCGTGCGGCGGATCGAAGCCAGGAGGTCGGTCCGGAATTCGTCCCGGATGCGCGCCCAGTCATTCTTCTTGCCTAGAGCCTCGGCGAGCCAGGCGGCGTCCTTGAGACCTCTCAGCGCGAAGAAATCGTCCCAGTAGGAATGGACGGGCTTGTCCGAGTAGCCCTCGTGGCTGATGGATTCCGGGAGAAGCCCGAAGTACGGGGTGTTCGTGTACGCCTCGGTGCGGCGCTGCTGCCTCAGCTCTTCGATATAGCCGACGGCCTTCTCGACGTGAGGCCAGATCTTTTCGATCAATTCGCGGTCTTCCGTGAAGCGGTAGACCTGCGCTGCCAGGTGAAGCAGCTCGCCGTGGCTGTCGTTCTCGGGCACGGGATCGGCGCCGCGGTAGTC
>DASUNJ010000087.1:0-2634 GCA_036277235.1 Thermoanaerobaculia bacterium
GAGGCGGTGTCGGCCGTGCCCTTGCCGCTCGTGCTGCCGCGGCTCCCGGAATGGCTCCTGAAGCTGCTGACCCGCCTGCTCGAGCCTCTGACCCGCCTGTTCCCCACGCTGCTCGGCTATCAGCTCCTCGCCGCCGCGCGCAGGACCGGCTAACGGCGGGAGCGGCGGAACAGCAGGTAGGCGCTCATCAGCGGCTTCCACCGGGCGAGCCGGTTGCGCAGGCGCCAGGTCGCGCTCTGGGTGACATAGGCCACCTCGGCCCGGTAGGACTCCCGCTCGGCCTCCGTGGTGCCGAGCCGCTCCTCGAGCGCCTCCTGTTGCGCCCGGAGCTGCCGGATCTCGTCGCTCAGCCGGTCACGGTCGGTTTCGGCTCGGCCGGTCCGCGACGTCAAGTCGTGCCGTGCCTCCCGGCTCGTGACGCTCAGCCAGCGCAGGTAGGTGGACGCGGCCCGCTCCTCTTCCTCGCGGTCTGCCGTGGCGCCGCGGTGCTCGCCGATCAGCTCCTGGTAGATCTCGACCATCCGCTGGGCAGCCTCGTCCAGGCCGGCGGTGGCGCGAACCCTGCGCGAGACCTCGGCGGCGTCGGCGGCGTCGTAACGGGCGATCTCCCGCGCCAGCACCTCGGCGTCGAGCGGGTAGCGGAGGGTGCGGATCTCGAAGTTGGACTGGCGCAGCGCGTCGAGCTCGGCGGCGGTGACCATCGGCCCGACGCCGGTGGAGTCGCAGAGCACGACCGCGGTGCCCACGGCCATGGATTCGAGGGCGCTGCGGGCCTTGGCGAACACCAGGTCGTATCCTCCGAGGGCCAGCTCGGGCTGGGGCACGGAATTGCCCACGCCCGAGCCGATGGCGTCGAGGGCGATGCCGGCACGGGTGCAGGCCTCGCGCACCGCCGGCAGATGGGTGTGCTCGCTGGCGTAATTGCTGAACACCAGGGCCCGTAGCGGTTTCGGAGGGAGCGCGCCCCGCGGCCGGAACCTGTCCAGGTCGACCGAGTTGAAGTGCACGCGGACCTGGGCCTCGGGCACGCCGTCCTCCAGGAGCAGGCGGTCGCGCGAGGTCTCGTCCACGGCGACGTAGCGCAGGATGCGCGGGAAACGCGGCGGGCTCGCCTCGACCGAGTTCCAGGCATGGCACACGTGCAGGCCGGGCACGCCCGGGAAGTGGAGGAGCGCGGTCATCAGCTCCAGGTGGTGGTTGCCGTGGATCACGTCTGGCGGCACGGAGAGGCGCGCGAGGTCGTCCACGACCGGCACGGTCGCCATCTTGATCTCGTGGGCCATCTCGCCCATCTCGGTGCTGTAGACGACCGGAGCGTGACCCTGCCGCAGGAGCCCCACGGCCAGGTCGCGCGTGTACGCCTCCGAGCCGCTTCGGCGGGCGAGGGTGGTGCAGGTGAGGAGGATGCGGAGCCGCGCCATGGGCGCTTGATAGTAGCCTACTCGCGGGCTTCGAGGCTCGCGAGGAAGGCGAGATCATAACTGCGGCGGCTGACGGGCGGCTGGGAAACGGTGGCACAAACCCTGAGAGGTCGCGTTAGCGACCTCTCCCAGCCGCTTTGAACGGCTCACACTCTAAAGCCCCGGCTCTGTGCCGGGGAATACCTATGGGACGGTGGCGAAATAGCCAGTCACGTCCAGGATGACGTGGACCTGGCCAGACTGTCCCGTCGGGGGGAACGGGACATCAGAGTAGACCGCGAGGTCGGGGCTGCCCGAGGGGCCCAGCGGCACGATGGCGCCGTTTGCCAGGGCCTGCTCGTTCCTGACGAAGTTGATGTTCGAGACGATCGGCTGGCTGCCACCGGCGGGAAAGAGCGTGAGATAACCGTCGCTGTTCGGTCCGACGACCGTGACGTTCAGCGCCACCGCTTTCGCGCCGGTCGGCACACCGCACTGCCCCTGGACCGGGAAGTTGCGGGTGGCGTGGTTCGCCAGCACCGGACCGCCGGTCGGGCCGTTCGGGTTGCGCGTATCCACGATTCGGCAGGGCGTCAGGGAAAAGAAGCGGAAGGGTCCGTCGGCCTCGGCCGGAACCGCCGGCCCGAGAAAGGAGGCCGTTACTAGTAGCAGCGCTACCCGAATGATGTTCTTGCTCATGGTTTTCAAACCCCCGGTTTATGTTCTGGCGGAAGTATAAGAGGTCCGGCCGCTCCTGTCCAGCCCCCAGATCAGAGCCCGCTCACGATCACGCCGGCCACGATGAGGGCCACCCCCAGGACGTAGGTCGGCCCGATCCGCTCTCCGAACAGCAGCCAGCTGAAGAAGGGCACGAGCACGAAGGCAAGGGCGGCGTACGGATAGACCCGGCTCAGTGGAACGCTGCGCAGCAGGGTCAGCCAGAGGAGCGTGATTCCGCCGTAGAGGGCCAGCCCGACGATTAGGCAGGGGTCCGTCAGCGAGCGCAGCGCCCCGAGCGGCAGGTTGTCCGACCGCATTCCGCGCGCGGCGAGCTTGAAGAAGATCTGGCCCACGGAGAATCCGAGGGAGCAGCCCAGCGCCAGGACGACCTGCTTCGGAGTCATCGGGATACCCCCTCGTCTCGCTCCCCGGCGCCGAGCCGGTGGAGGCGCTGCATCATCGCACACCCTTCGTTGACAGGACATCGAGCTGTTTCTACAATCGCGAACCTGTT
>DASUNJ010000088.1:0-8037 GCA_036277235.1 Thermoanaerobaculia bacterium
AAGCCCATCTCCGTGCCCAGGCTCTCGGCGTAGAGGGCCCAGCCCTCGACGAAGGCGGTGTAGCCGTCGAACTTGCGCCACTCCGGGACGTCCTCCATCTCCTGCGAGAGCGAGATCTGCAGGTGGTGGCCCGGCACGGCCTCGTGCAGGGTCAGGGCTTCCATCTCCCACTTGGGACGGGACTTCAGGTCGTAGGTGTTGACGTAGTAGTAGCCGGGGCGGCCGGCTTCCAACATGCCGCTGTCGTAGTAGGCGGTCGTCTGCGACTTCTCGGCGTAGGACGGGATCGGGATCACCCCGTAAGGGAGCTGCGGCAGCTTCCCGAAGAGCTCCACCAGCTCGGGGTCGGCGCGCTTGGCCACGTCGCGGTAGCCGGCCACCAGGTCTTCGGGCTTTTCGTAGAAGAACTGCGGATCGGTGCGCAGGAAGACGAGGAACTCCTCGAAGCTCCCCTTGAAGCCGGCCGCGGCGATCACTTTGTCCATCTCGGCGCGGATGCGCTTCACCTCGGAGAGACCGAGCTCGTGGATCTGGTCGGGCGACATGTCCGTGGTCGTGTACTGCTTCGCCATGTAGGCGTACCAGGCCTGCCCCTCGGGCAGGGCGCTCATGGCAATCGATTCCCGCGCGGCCGGCACGTAGGTCTCCGCCAGGTAGCGGTGAAGCTTGCGGAGCGCGGGCGACATCTGCTCCTGGTAGATCCGGACGGCCTCGCGGGTGAGCCGGTCGCGGTCCGGCGCCGTGATGCTCTCGGGGATGGCCGTGAACGGCTTGAGCAGCGCGCTCGCCATGGGGTCCTCGGTGATCAGGTTCTGCACCTGGCCGGGCAGGTCGCGCAGGGTGATCCGCGGCGGCGTGACCCCGGCGGCCAGGCCCTTCTCCAGCCGCTCGAGCGTGCTGTCCACCAGCGTGGGCACGCCGCGCAGGCGGGACAGGATGTCCTCGAAGTCCTTCACCGTCCGCGCCGGCATCTGGATGAGGGAGGAGGGCACGTTCTGCTGCAGGCCCCCCATCTGATCCATGACCAGGTACTCGCCGGGGAAGCGCTGGCCCTCCAGGCCGTTCCTGACCTGGCGGACGTAGAGGTCGTAATGGATCCGGTCCTTCTCCTCCAGCTTGGAGCGGTCGACGGACTCCGCCGCGGCCAGGACCTTGCGGTCGAGCGCCCGGCGGGCGTTCATGGCGGCGAGCGACTGGTCGCTCCAGAGATGGTTCCGGCCCGGCACGCCCAGGGCGGTGGAGAGCTCGGGGAACTCCCGCAGAGCCCACTGCCACTGGCGGTCGTAGAGGGACTTGATGCGCTCGCTCTCGGTCATCTTGCCCTTGGTGGCGGGGAAGGCTTCGAGGAAGCGCGCCCACTCGGCGCGGGCGTCGGTGGCTTCGGAGGCGGCGGCCGGAAAGGACTGCAAGGACAGCAGGGACAACAAGGACAGCAAGGACAAAAGGGCTTTCTTCATTGGATTTCTCCTCAACGCATCCCGCGGCTGACGCCGTAGGTCACTTCGACGGCGAGGCGCTCTTCGCCGCGCAGGACTACCGCCGCGGCCTTTTCGCCCGGTTTGGCGCGGCGCAGCACGTACATGAAGTCGTGGATGTCGCGGATCGGGGTGCCGCCAAGCTCGACGAGCAGGTCCCCGCGCTGCAGGCCCGCCTGCTCCGCCGCGCTGCCGGCGCGCACGCCCGACAGGAGCACTCCGGGTCGGCCGTCGCCGGCATAGTCGGGGACCGTGCCCAGCGAGGCGCCCATGGAGCGCGTGTCGCCGCGGGGCGCCGGTGCCGGCAGGCTCTTGTAGGCAAGCCGCTCTGGGCGGCCGGAGAGCCCCTCGGTCAGCTCCGCCACCAGGGCGGCGACCCGCAATCCGCCGTCGCCGTTGACCTTGTCGGCGTCGTCCGTGGGCTTGTGGTAGTCCTCGTGCACCCCCGTGAAGAAGTGGAGCACGGGCACTCCCGCGGCGTAGAACGGGTACTGGTCGGACGGGCCGTAGCCGTCCCCGCCCAGGCTGCAGGCGAGCCCGGCGCGCTCGCAGACCGGGTCCACGATCTCGCGCCACTCCTCCGCCGACTCGGCCCCCAGCACCGACAGGTCGTTGCCGCGCAGGCGGCCGACCATGTCCATATTGAGCATGGCCACCAGGTCCTTCATCTCGAGCCCGGCCGGGGGCTTGCGGGTGAGGGCGGTGGAGCCGAGGACGCCCATCTCCTCGCCCGAGAAGGCGATCAGGTAGACGTCGCGGTGCAGGCGGTCGCGCCGGCCGGCCAGGAGGCGTCCCACCTCCAGAAGGGCGGCCGTGCCCGAGGCGTTGTCGTCCGCGCCGTTGTGCGGCTCGCGGGCGTCCGGGCTGAGCGAGCTCGCCCCGCCCAGGCCGATGTGGTCGTAGTGGGCGCCCACCACGATCGCTCCGGGCAGACGGCCGGGCGCGCCAGCCCGAATCACGCCGACCACGTTGGCCAGGGTCTCGTGCCGGTGCTCCAGCTCGACGGCGAGGGAGGCCTTGTGCGTCCCCTGAAAAAGCGCCGAGCCGGCGGCGCGGGAGAGGGTCACGACCGGGATGCCGGCGTCGCCGGCCGCGGCGGTCAGGCCGCTGTCGAGCCGCAGAGCCGGGAGCGGCGCCTCGGAGGGGACTTCCTTCCCTGCATCCCCTTCATTGACCAGCGGTGAGTCGACAACGATCACCCCGATCGCCCCATGCTCGCGGGCGTTGAAGGTCTTGTAGCGCAGGTCGCCATAGCGGCGCTCCGCGTCCTCCTTTTCGAACGCCCCTCCGGAGGGGGTAAATCGCCGGACGGCCACGATCTTGCCGCGGGCGTCGATCCCCTTGTAGTCGTCCACTCCGAGGTCGGGAGCGGTGATGCCGTAGCCTACGGCCACGACTTCGCCCTCCACTTTCGCGGATGCCGAGAACGAGGCGGGCTCGTATTCGGCGCGAGCCACGGGCTCGCCGTCGAGCGTCATCGCGGTCCCGGCCTTGGACTCGACCGCGACCGGCGCCTCGAATCGATGGAAGAAGGTGCCGTCCTGCCCGGCTGGCTCGATCCCGGTCTCCTGGAAGCGCTTCTCCAGATATCTGGACGCCTCCTCCAAACCCTTGGAGCCAACCCCCCGGCCTTCGCGGGCGTCGTCGGCCAGCCATTGGACGTCGGCCATGAATTGACTGCCGATCCATTTCGCGACGAAGACATTTGTTTCGCCGGGAGCGCCCTGGTTCCGGTTCGAGGAGAAGGCGAGGCGGGTGCCGTCGGGCGAGAGCAGGGGGAAGCCGTCGAAACCCGGACTCCACGTGATACGCTCAAGGTCGCTTCCATCCACGTTCACGGCCCAGATCTCGAACTCGCGGCCCTTGGGGTCGCCGTAGTTCGTAGAGAAGAGGATGCGGTCGCCGGACGGAAAGAAGGAGGGAGCGAAGGAGGCGGCGCCGAGGCTCGTGACTTGGCGGGCATTGCTGCCGTCTGCGTCGGCCACCCAGATTTCCAGCTTGCTCGGCCGCACGAGGCCCTGGGCGAGGAGGCGTTGATAGTCCTCCATCTCGGGCCCCGCGGCGGGGCGGGATGCGCGCCAGACGATCTTCTTGCAGTCGTTGGAAAAGAACGCGCCGCCGTCGTAGCCGGGCGTGTGGGTCAGGCGGGTGACCGCCTTCCCATCTGCGCCCATACGGTACAGCTCGAGGTCGCCGTCGCGGGTCGAGGTGAAGATCACCGATCCGTCGACGGGGCAGACGGTCGACTCGGCATCATAGGCGCCGTTCTCGGTCAGGCGCCGCAGGTCGGAGCCGTCGGGCAGCGCGCTCCAGATCTCGAAGTCGGGGTCCACGGGCCAGACGTAGCCCTGGGAACGGTCGGGCGGCGGCGGGCAGGCATCCCCGGCATGGTGCGTCGAGGAGTAGAGGATGCGCCGGCCGTCGCTCGTGAAGTAGGCGCAGGTGGTACGGCCCTTGCCAGTGGAAACCAGGACGGGCTCGTCCCGGCCAGCTGCGGACATGCGGAAGATCTGGTCGCAGGCGAACGGCGGCCGGGAGGATTGGAATACGAGCTCCTTGCCGTCGGGGGACCAGTAGGCTTCGGCGTTCTCCCCGCCGCGGGTGAGCTGGACGAGCTCGGAGAGGTGGACCTCCTGGGAGTCCGCCAATCCGGCGAAGGCCCCGAGGGAGATCGAGAAAAGGAGCGGAAAAGCGAATACGTGCCGGGCTTTTGTTGTTTTCCTCATGGCGGACCAGAAGCTTACCGCGCCGCGGCCCTGGCAGGCGAGCGTCGCGTGATACCTTCACCACGACCAAATCGACCGGGCGCCAACCCGGTTCCTGACCGAGAGAGACCACATGACGGACCAGCAGACAGAGACAGAAACCGAGAACGAGAAGGACTTCGGCCAGGCACTGGCTGAATTCGAGCAGCAGGGCGGGGAGAAGCGCGAGGATCCCCCGATGGGCGCCAAGGTGTCCGGGAAGGTCCTCTCCATCGGCGAGGAGTCGGCGTTCGTCGATCTGGGGACCAAGTCGGAAGCCCTGATCGAGACGGCGCAGCTCAAGGACGCCGAGGGGAACCTCACGGTCAACGTGGGGGACACGATCGACGCGACCGTGACCGCGACCGACCCGGAGACGGGCACGCTGAAGCTGCGGCGCCAGGTCGCCGGCAAGGGCGGCGGCCGGGGCAGCAAGAACAACCCGGAGGCCGAGGCCGAGATCAAGATGGCCTGGCAGCATGGCATCCCGGTCGACGGAGTCGTGAGCGGCATCAACAAGGGCGGGGCCGAGGTGCAGGTGCGGGGCATGCGCGCCTTCTGCCCGCTGTCCCAGCTCGACCTGCGCTACGTCGAGGATCCGGCGCAGTTCGTGGGCCAGCACCTGGCTTTCAAGGTGAGCCAGTTCGAGGAGGGCCGCACCCGGCCCAACATCGTGCTGTCGCGCCGCGCCATCCTGGAAGAGGAGCAGAAGTCGCGCGCCGCGGAAGTGCGCTCCCGCATCCAGGTCGGCTCGGTGGTGACCGGCAAGGTGACGTCGCTCGCGAGCTACGGCGCCTTCGTCGACCTCGGCGGGCTCGAGGGCATGCTCCACGTGAGCGAGATCGGCTACTCGCGGCTCGCGCACCCCAAGGAGGTGCTCAACGTCGGCGACGAGGTCGAGGTCGAGGTCATCAAGATCGAAAAGGGCAAGGACGAGAAGAAGCCGGAGCGCATCTCGCTCTCCCGCCGCTCGCTCGAGAAGGACCCCTGGCAGGAGGCAGCCAGCAGCTTCCCCGACGGCACCGAGGTCCCCGGCAAGGTGATGCGGATGGAGTCGTTCGGCGCCTTCGTCGAGATCGCGCCCGGCGTGGAGGGGCTCCTCCACATCAGCGAGATCGGCGGCGGCCGGCGGCTGAACCATCCCCGCGAGGCGCTGCAGCAGGGTCAGGAGATCCCGGTGCGGGTGCTCAACGTGGACACGGGAAAGCGCCGGATCTCCCTCGGCATGGCCACGGGCGAGGACGCGAGCTATCGCGAGGAGAGCAAGTCGGCCGCGTCGGCCTCGCCGCGAACGCCGCGGTCATCGCGGTCGGACCGGCAGGACCGGTCAGACAGGCCGGATCGGTCGGATCGGTCGGACAGGTCGTCGGGCGGCTCAGGTTCCGGCGGTTCGGTCAGCTCCAGCGGGAGCGGGTTCGGCTCGATGGCCGACTTCTTCAAGAACGCCAAGCGGGTCAAGTGAGCCGGCGCCGCGTCCTCCAGGGGACGCGGTACCGGGCTCAGAGGGCCGGCAGGTCAGACCTTCGGCTTCACCGAGAGAATCCCCCGGTCCTCGTCGAAGCTCCACGCGCACTTCGACGCCCTGCACAGGGTGTCGAGGACGTCGCGCAGGGGCAGGTTGTCGAGCTCCAGCGACACCTTGCCCTCGACGCCCGAATCGACGAAGGTCCTGGCGCTCATGATCTGACCCACCGTCTCCAGGATGTCGCGGACGGAGGCGTCCGTGACCTTGAGGTCGATGGGCGAATCCAGGGCAGCCGCGCTGGGCTTGACCTGCGGCGCCGGGCGTTCGCCCTCCGGCAACGGGGTGATGCGGAGCTTCGGCGGGTTGCCGGCCTGGAGATCCCACTTGCAGCCGAGGTTGTCGCAGAGCGCGGTCAGGATCGTCCGCACGCGGACGTTCTCCAGCTCCAAGGTCACATCCCCCGAGAGCCCCTCCGCCGTGATCTGAACCCCTGCCACCCGGGCCAGGGATTTGAAGGCCTCCTCGGCCGTGGCACCCCTCAGGTCCAGGCTCACCCGCTTGTCCAGCGCATCGGGAGCGGCTCCCGCCGTCCCGGCCAGTATTCCCTCCATCATGAAAGCGGCAAGCGCCGCCAGCACCGTTCTCTTCATTTCTGACCTCCGTAGCTGAGGATGATGATCCCTGACCTCTCCGGCTCGGGGTCTCCCCCCGAGTGGATGAGCCAGTCTCCCGACGGGGAGGTGGCGATGACCACGCCGCCTTCGTTGACGATGGAGATCGCCGCCGGAGCGGGTTCGAACGAAGACCGCTCCAGCTGCCACGCGAATAGGAGGGCCACCCCGGCCAGAAGGGCAGCGGCGAAGGAGGCACGCCACGGCGCCAGCTCCACCGCAGTTTTCTCCGCATCGGGGGATAAGGCGTTGCGCACGACGCGCTCCACCGTCTCCGGCCGGGGGGTCAGGACTTCGCGCAGGAAGTCAGGATGAGAATCGCGAGAGTCGTCCATGGCCGACCTTCCTTTCCTCCAGGAGCTGCTGGAGCCGTTTCCGCGCCCGGTGCACCCTCATCTTGAGCGCCGAGAGGGAGATGCCGAGCACGCGCGCGCTCTCGGCGAGCCCGAGATCTCCCGCGGCCACCAGCAGGAGGGCCTCGCGGTCCCTGCCGGGGAGCCTGCGCATGGCCGCCAGCGTGCGGCCGAGCTCGGTCCTGCCCGCGGCCTGCTCCTCGGGATCGGGGAGCGGGCTGCGTCCTTCGAGCAGGATCTGGATCGGCAGCAGCAGGCGGCGCTGGAAGCTCAGGCGGAGGGCACGGCGGCGCGCGATCGCGAACGCGAACGCCGCCGGGCAATCGGGAGGCCCGTGGCGGCGCCAGCGCTGCACCAGCGCGGTCAGCGCCTCCTGGGCCGCCTCTTCGGCCATCGCGGCGTCCCCGGTCTGCCCCAGGCAGAATCGGAGCAGTTGCGGGGCCAGCTCTCGTACCGTCGCTTCCAGGTCCATGCCAAGATGTACCCGCAGTGTGGAAGAGGTCACACCCCTTCTTGTGTTTCGTTCAAACAGAGCGGCTCGGAATCGTGATCCCTATGCTACTCTTTACCGTGCCCAACTCGGACGACAGTCGTACCAGGAGCTCGTAGGCCCATGCGGAACCGGAGCCATCTCCCGTCCTTTCTCCTCCTGACGGTCCTCATCGGGTCCGCCGCGCACGCCCAGAGCCTGGCCGGCTCCAAGGCCTCCATGGTTCGCCAGAGCCGGGTGGCGAGACAGCACGACTACTCCTACCTGCGCACCTCTTCCCAGGTACACGAGTTCGCCCGGCGCGGGCTGCTCGTGCGGCTCTCGGGCAACTCGAACTACCGGGTGGCCGACGTCTCCTTCCCCTACGCCCGTCCCCAGGTCAAGACGTTCGTCGAGCGGCTCGCGCAGCAGTACCGGAACGCCTGCGGCGAGCGGCTGGTCGTCACCAGCCTGACCCGGCCCACGACCCGGCAGCCGCGCAACGCCTCGCCGCTCTCCGTCCACCCGACGGGGATGGCGCTCGACCTGCGCCGCAGCGGCCGGCCGGCCTGCCGTGCCTTCCTGGAGAAGACGCTGCTGACGCTCGAAGGGCGCGACGTGCTGGAGGCGACGAAGGAGAACCATCCGCCGCACTACCACGTCTCCCTGTTTCCGGAGCCCTATACGCGCTATCTGGCGGCCAAGGGGGTGAGCGGAGGCTCTTCCAAGGGAGAGGCGAGCCTGGCCCGCTACCGCGTGCGCGGCGGCGACAGCCTCTGGGATATCGCGAAGCGCCACGGCACCAGCGTGGACCGGCTCAAGCGCGCGAACGGCATGAGCTCCTCGCGGCTGAAGCCGGG
>DASUNJ010000089.1:0-15952 GCA_036277235.1 Thermoanaerobaculia bacterium
TGCAACCAGGTCTCGGTGCTCAACGGACGCATCTGGTTCTGCCGCAACAAGGGCGCCGGGATTGCAATCGACATTGCACCGCCAAAACCCGACGATCCACTGGAACCGTATGTATCGGCGGAGGCTCTGGCAATCGCTCACGTCGCGGTCGAGGAATTCGACGTGGGAGTTCGCATCCGCGGCCGGGTGCACGTCTCGCTGCGGGACGTCTATTACGAGGCGGATACAGAGGACGACCCGAATGATCCGAACGATACGTTCCCTGAAGGCTTCTGGATGGACATCCGCCCTGAAAAGGGCTCGACCATTCTGATGGAAAACAGCATTGCCAACCCCAGCCGGTCGCTGGTCCTGGGCGGCTCGCTCGAGGATGCCATCACGAATGACGAGCGTTCCTCCATCTCCTTCGGAGCCAAGCGCCACCATGCGGCGGCACCCGAGCGCAACCTCCTCGAGAACGGCGATTTTCATCGCGCCGACGGCTTGACGATCCCGGCCTGGTTCCCCAATTTCAAGCCGGTGCTAGCTGAAAACACGGACGACTTTGTCACCGCCGGCCGCAGCTACGACATCACCCAGGCCACCAATGGCAACGACGGGTTGACGACGGTATTCACCGTTCCCGAGACCACCGACTACGTCACGGTCATGGTGCGCTATAAAAACATTTCGAGCGACGAGCCGCTGTTCAGCGTCAGGTCGGGAGCCAAGTCGGGGCTCTTCCAGGACCTGCTCACGCCCTCGGACGAGTGGCGGGTGACGGCCATCACGACCGAGGTCGATCCGGCGGCGGCCGGCGTGGTGTCCGTCACCTTGACGGCAGACCAGACGGCGAAGGGCGGACAGATCCGCGTGGATGAGGCTTGGGCCGTGGTGGGAGCCACCGCCGCGCCGCCCAGGGCCCACGCCCACCGGTTCGAGATGCTGCCCGATCCGGTCACCGTGGTGAAACGGTCTGCCCTGAAAGCCGACGCCGAGTTCGACGGCGAGGAGGCGACCGACCTGACCAAGCTGCAGGGGCTCGCCCGCCCCCCGCGGGGTGTCGTCGGCGCCATCTTGTCGCTGCGCGGAACGGCCACCCCCGCCGGCCGTCCTGGCAGCGAAGACGACCTTCTGGACCCGAGCGGCATCGGCGCCACGCTCCCCCGAGCGGTGAGGCCCTTCATCCAGGAGCTGTTACTAAAAGATGAGATGCTGGTGAAGGGCCAGAAGTGGTCGCTCGACATCATTTACGACCGGTTGGAGCACGACCGGCAGGTGGTGCTGCGAGGCACGTTGTTCATGGACGGAATCAAGGTCTTCAACGGCTCGATGTCCACCAACTATCGCGTCGAGCTGGTGGGCTGGATCCTCCCCTCGTAAGGGAAGACAGCCGCAGAGTACCGGGGGCCGCGAGCCTCCTTCTACGTTGAAAAGGGACCTCTCTCTTCAGCATAGAGAGTCGGGTACGTTGAAATCCCCGCTTTCTACGCTGAAGAGTCTCCCTTCTGCGTTGAAATCTGAACCTCCTACGTGGAAAAGACTCCTCTCTACGTTGCAAAGAGGACTCACTTCGCCACGAACCCGACCGATTTTTCAACGTAGAGACAATTCCTTTCCACGCAGAGAGGCTTCTACGTTGCAATGTCGACACACTTTTCAACGTAGAGAGCTTCGAGTGTGGAAAAGTGCATCTTCTCCGTTGAAATGGGACCTTTCTGCGTTGAAGAGTTTGAAGGTTGTGTGGAAGAGAGAGCCCGCTTTTCAACGCAGAATGGACACCGGCGCGCTCCTCCGGTATCCTTGACCACAGTTTTCCCCTTGCTTTGCAACGTAGGACCGGCGCTCCGCAACCCTGGAGGGATCTGAATGGGCTCGAACCTGGCCATCGCCGACGCGCTCGCCCAGATGGAGGCGAAGATCGCACACCACAAGACCCGGTACGAGCACCACGCCGAGCAGGAGGCGCACCACGCCGAGCAGAAGGCCATCCACGAGGCCGAGCACCGCGGGGCGGTCGAGAGTTACGAGTCCTTCAAGTCGGCCTCCGTCACGATCGGCAACATGCTCGTGAACGCGAAGCCCGAGGCCCCTCAGCCATCCTTCGAGGACGTCGACTTCGGCGGCTGGCGCTGGCTGAGCAAGCTGATGAGCTTCGTGATCGAGGGCAAGGCTCCGGACGAGGTCTTCGGCGCCTCGGCGCTCATCCGGGAGATCCAGGAGCGCTGGGGCCCGAAGCTGCGCCACCGCATCCAGCCGAGGAGCGTATCCTCCACCCTCCGCCGCTGGGCCGCCATGGGCCAGATCCGACTCGTCCGGGATGGCCGCTCTTACTATGAGTCCTTGTACACGAAACGGTAGCTCAGGTGGCGGATCGGCCACATGGACGCCCCACCTCCGGAATCCATATGCTCAAAGCGCTATCGCTTTGACCTCGATAAGAGAAGGGTGTACCCTCAATCCGAGATCTAGAGATGCAGGGAGATGCGCCTACCGCCGCCTCTTTGCGACTTAACGTGTTTGGAGCTCGCTGAAAGGCAAGGGGGACGCAGAAGCTAACGTTCGGCGCCGTGCTTCCTGAACCTAAGTGAAACTCATATGAAGGAGGTAGGCCGGGAGAGGATAGAATGCTAACACCCTTCCTCAAATTGCTATTGGGTGTCCTCTTGATACTTCTACCATTTTTACTGATGGTACGCAAGGTAAGGCAACTCCTATTGAGCCTCCTCCCTCGAAAGTCATGGCGAGAAAAAGTCGTCAAGATTGTGACGAGCACTCTATGCTGGGTGATTCTTGAGGTGATAGGCCTCCACTTTATTCTTGATCAGCTTATACCTGGGCAAGGAACAATCTATGTTCATGCTGCAGAGGTAGAGGGAGCCTATCCTGTAGCCATAGAGAACATTGCTATTGAAATCGTTCCGGTAAAATTTGCTGGACATGTTGATTTCTCTAGAGTATATCGTGGCGCCTTTAGCAAGAGGGGTATTTACCCTGCCTTGGTCCTATTTAGGTGGGGAGAACATCGCGTGTATCTTAGAGCGTATGATCGATCCCGACCAAGCACGTTACTGGAAGAAGACTACATCAATGTTTCTCCTTATGTACGCGTGGGATTCTGGGATAAGCACGTGTATCTAAACCTTTCGGAGAGGTAAACTAAGAAAGGAGTCGCCAGTGGCAAAGCTTGCGCAAACCGCATCCGTAACTCTGATGTCAGGACTTATTGCATTCTTCTTCATTGGTTGCTCGGTCGAGCAGAAGCCTCAGGAAAAGCCACCCAGTGACGCACAATCAGATGGTCCTTCGAGTTCGAGCCAAAAGCAGGACGTTAAATTTGACATCACTGAGCCGCAATCGGGTACAGAGGTTGATCGCAATATCATTACAGTTAGGGGTGTTGGAGCTAGTCCTGGCGATTCGCTAAAAGTTGAAGTTCTCACGAATGAATGGTATCTCCAGGATGGAAGCTTCGACATAGGAGACGACGGAACCTGGACTTTTGCCCCGTGTAATTTGAAGGGCCGGGGCAATTTCAGACTCCATCACGCCATTAAAGTTAGTTTATTGAAGGGGAATGAGGTAATTGCCTTTGATACGGTTGACGAAATAACAGCACCCGAGCCTATTCAATAGCCGCTTCGTCATGCCAACCGGACTGCCGGCTTCGATAGCAACCGGAGGGAGGCTCTTCAATGCCAAGCTTGAGTCCTTCGACTTCCACATCCGGGCTGATACGTTTGGCAAGAGACCCAGTATCAAGAGGCTTGGTGTTCGCGGTGGGATTTCTGATGCTTCTGTCATGCGGAGTAGAAACTGACTACGACAAGACTTCTGAAGGCACAAAGCGACTATCTGCCGGGGGAGCCAGCGCGCGCAGCGCTACACCTGATACACAGGCTAGGCCATACACTCTATCGGCAGAGCTGGTGGATATCAAAAACTGCGAAGGAACATACGAACCGCCTCTTTGCGAAAAGGCGATATCCCATCTTGACAGGATGCTAGAGTCTGGAAAAGGAACCGACAGGCAAAGGGCTTCTGCCTTTGCAGCCAGAGCTAGAATTTTAAGCAATTCATTTGGACAGAACGCTGAGGCGATTCAGGACTACGAAAAGGCGATAGACTTATATCCGCAGAGCGCCGAGTTTCATTTCAATAGAGGTAATACCTATTTGAGGTTAAACGAGGAAGAACGGGCAGTCTCTGACTACAATAGGGCGATCCAGCTAGACCCAGACGGCCTTGATATCTATGGGTCGAGAGGATGGGCTTACCATCTTATGGGCAGAAACGACTTGGCGCTACGAGACTTCACTTATGTCTTGAACTCGCGGCCCAATGATCTTCGAGCCTTACTTAATCGGGCGACCGTACTCAGGGACCTGGGCAAAAGAGCAGAGGCAGGGAAGGATCTGAAGAACGCCTGGCGAATTCAGCCTGGGAATCCTCACATAAGAACCGAACTTGTAAGCCTCGGAGAGGAGGCTTGGTTAGAGACGCCGCAAGAGGTGCAGCTCAAGACCTCGGACCGGCTCACCGTCTATGGAGACCTCTATGAGACGGACTCTGCGGCGCCGCGCCCTTTGATCGTCCTGGTGCATCAGGGAGACGGTAACGCGCGCGGCGAGTACGCGCCGATCATCCCCCGGTTGCTCAGCGAGGGATTCGACGTCCTGGCCATCGATTCGAGGCTCGGCGGCGGGATGTTCGAGGCCGTGAACCGCACCGTGGACCGCAACCCGATCCGGGATTGGAAGTACTGCGACGCCTATCCTGACCTGGTCGCCGCGCTCGATCATGCAAAAGGTCGCAAGGTCGTGGTCTGGGGTTCGAGCTACAGCGCGACGCTCGCGCTCCGGTTGGCCGCCGAGCGTCCGGGCGACGTGGCGGCGGTGCTTGCCTTTTCGCCTGCATCCGGCCCGGCGATGGGCGATTGTCAACCCGTACCCTACGCGGCCCGGGTGAAAGTGCCGGTGCTGGTGGTCAGGCCGAAGAAAGAGCTCGACGAGCCGCTCCGCCGGGACGACTTCGAGGCCTTCAAGAAGCAGGGACACGAGACCTGGGTTGCCGATCCGGGCGCGCACGGTTCGTCGACGCTGGTGTCCGATCGCACCGGGGGCGATGTCAGCGCGACCTGGTCCGTGGTGCTCGGGTTTCTGAGGAAGATCTCATGAGTCCCCAGAACAAGACGATCGCCTTGTTTGCGGCCGTGGGCTACGTGGTTTCCGTGCTCCTGTCCGGCGTGCTTTGGGGCACGTCGCCGGGAGCACTGCTCTTGCTCTTCGCATTGGTGCCGTGCGCCATCGCGCTTGGCTGGGTAAAGATCCTCTTTCTTCACCCGCGCCTGCAGACCGTTCCAGCCTTGTTGAGAGGCGGCGGCGTAGGGTTGCTCAGCTATCTTTCCTTCGGGGTGCTGATGGCAGTGTGGTTGTCGTTTCGTGATTCCGGGCTGCGAGAGAATCTGTGGTACTTCCTGGTCGTCGGAACGGTGATGTTCGGTCTTCCCTTGATGGCGGTGGGAGCGGTCACAGGATTCATCGCAGAGAAGCTCTTCGGCAAGATCAGGCCATCTCCTCCTTCTTGATGTAGCGCTGCCAGAGAGGTATCCTTGCGCCGAGCGTGCAGGACGCCACCCGTCCGCGGGCAGGACCGAGTCCACCTGACCAATGTTTCGCGACAGGGTTCACACGAACCTCCTTTCGCCCGATGCGAGCGGACCCCGGGCATTACAACGAAGGAGGTCCGTCATGGCCGACCGTCAGTTTCCCGTCCGTCCCAATCTCGAACAGCTCAAGCACCAGGCCAAGGACTTGCTCCGCGCCATGCGGGGGGACGATCCGTCCGCCAAGCTCGCCGAGGCGCAGCTCGCGCTCGCCCGAAGCTATGGCCTGCCGAGCTGGCCCCGCCTCGTGCTCGCCTGCAAGATGACCGATGCGATCTGGCGCGACGATGCCGACGCCGTCCGCGACCTGGTGCTGAAGCACCCCAGGCTGCTTCACGAGAACGCGCGGGGCGTCGAGAGCAACTGGGGTCCTCCGATGTCGTACGCCGCGAACCTCGGGCGGGACCGGATCATCGCGATGCTTCGCGGTCTCGGCGCGACGGATCTGCAGCATGCGTTCGATCGGGCATGCCTTCAGGGCAGGATCGACACCGCACGGCAGTTGTATGCGATGGGCGCCCGTCTCGAGCCCGGTCTGGTGATGGGGCCGACGGAGACGCTGAACAGCCAGGGTCTCCAATTCTTGATCGATCTCGGTGCCGAGATCGCCGATCTTGCCCCCGTGGCCCAGGTTCTCCAGACCTACAGCCGGAACCCGCAGGGGAAGCACCGATGCCTCGAAATCTTCGCCGAGAACGGCATAGACCTGCCGGATACGCCGACGATGGCGGTACACCGCGGCCGTATCGATCTCTTGGAGGAGCACCTGCGTCGCGATCCCGGCTTGTTGTCACGCACCTTTTCCCACGAGGAGATCTATCCTCCCGAGCTGGGGTGCGATGCCGATCACTCGCTGGCGCTGCATGGGACGCCCCTGGCGGGTACGGCACTGCTGCACCTTTGCGTGGACAACGACGAGATCGAGATCGCGCGCTGGCTGATCGCTCGCGGGGCCGATGTAAATGGAAAAGCCGCGATCGATGACCATGGCTTCGGCGGCCACACGGCGCTCTTCGGGTGCGTGGTTTCGCAACCCTTTCGCGTCGGGCTGAGGCAGGACGACGGCTTTGCCCGTCTGCTGCTCGACCACGGGGCCGACCCGAACGTCCGCGCCTCCCTGCGGAAGAGGCTGCGGTTCGTGGAGGACGAGACGGTGCACGAATACCGCGACGTCACACCGCTGGCCTGGGGCGAGCGGTTCCACGACCGGGCCTGGGTGAACGAGGCGGCGATGCGGTTGATCTCTCAGCGGATGCGCGCGAGCGGGCCTTCGGGGTTGACGTAGGGCCGCAGCTCTTCGTAGCTCAGGAAGAATTCTCCGTCGGGCTCAAGCGCTTGGTGCACGTGCGGGAACTCGAAGTCGCGGACGAAGGTGACTCCCTTGTCGTCGAGGCGGAAGGAGTCGAGGTTCTCGACGCCGAAGCGCCTCTGCTTCGCCGGCTCCATGGTCGCCAGGAGGTCCTCTTCCGTCATGTCGTTCTCCTCGAGAAACGCGCGATTTTCCTGGATGGCCTTCTCCACCGCGGCAACCCGCAGGCGGTCCACCTTCGCGGCCAGCTCTTCCAGGGAGACGGGCTTGAACAGGTCTCTCGCGGCGAGACGGCGTCCGGTCTTCAGGTCGGCGGCGAGGTCTTCCGTGGAGGTGCTCGGATGCGCGCCCATGCCGTCGATCGAGTAGGTCAGGCACAGGAGATCGTGACGGTTGTAGGTCACCTCATAATCGATCTCGACGAGCCACCAAGACTCCTGAAATTCCGCCTTCCATTCTTCCAGCGAGCTGCCGGTTCCCGCCTTCAGGCCGGCGGAGGCATCGAGCTCCTTCAGGATGGCAGGGGGCAATCCGCTGAAGACCGGATAGTGGATGTCCGCCTCCCTGTCCTCACGCTTCAGGACCTCGGTCCTCTTCTCGATCCGGAGGTTGATCTCCTCGCTTGCGGCAGGCTTCGGCTTTGGAGCCGAGGCGGCAGGAGTCGTCTCGGCAGCCGGGGCAGCCGGGGCTCCCTGGTCGCAGGCGACCAACCCCAGGACCATCATCAGCATCCATCCGGCGATCCAGCACTTCGGCCTCATTCTCACCTCCTCGACGCGCAGCATAGCGGATATACTCCCCGGCGAGCCCCGCTCCTCGCTGGGCTCTCCCGACAAAGGACATATCGCGTGGCGCTGACCTCGACGGTCTACAACCTGGACGTCTCTTTTGCCGATGCCGACCGCGGCGTCTACGAGGATCTGGCGTTGCGTGTGGCCCTCCACCCGTCCGAGAGCCTGGAGTACATGCTGACCCGCGTGCTGGCCTATTGCCTGGAGTACGAGGAGGGGATCACCTTCTCGCGCGGCGGCGTCTCGGACCCGGACGAGCCGCCGATCCGGGTGGTCGATCCCACCGGCCGCGTCAAGACCTGGATCGAGATCGGCACGCCCGACGCCGACCGGCTCAACAAGGCGGCCAAGGCTGCCGACCGCGTGGCCGTCTACACCCACAAGAGCCCGTCCATCCTGCTGCGCCAGCTCGCCGGCCGCCGCATCCACCGCGCCGCCGAGATCCCCATCTACGCCCTCGACCGCGCGCTGATCGCCGACGCCATCCCGCTCCTGGACCGCCGCACGGCGCTGAGCGTCTCCGTCAGCGGCGGGGAGATCTACCTGTCCGTGGGCTCCCGGAGCCTTTCCGGCCCGGTGACCGAGCACCGGATCTGACAAGGAAGAAAAGCCGTGACCGAGACCCTGTACCTCGACATCTCGTTGCGGCTGATCATTGCGCTCGTCATCGGCGGGCTCATCGGGCTCGAGCGGACCTATCATGGCCGGCCCGCCGGCTTTCGCACTCATGCACTGGTCTGCCTTTCGACGAGCCTGCTGATGCTCGTCACCGTGTACGAGGCACTCTGGTTTCCCGGCGTCGCCCAGGGGCGCATCTCGCTCGACCCGACACGGATGGCGCAAGGAATCATGACCGGCATCGGTTTTCTCGGTGCGGGCACGATCATGAGAGAGGGGCTGTCGGTACGCGGTCTCACGACCGCCGCTTCGCTTTGGATCACCGCGGCGATCGGTATCCTGGTGGGCATCGGGTTTTATTTCCCCGCCCTCTCCGCGACCGGGCTCACGCTTGGAACTCTTTCGTTTTTCCGATGGATCGAGAACAGGATCCCGACACAATTCCATGCCCAGCTCGTCGTGCGGTTCGCGCGCGATGGAGCGCTGCCGGAGCCGGAAATGCGCCGGTTGCTGCAAGAGAACGGCTTCACGAGCGGCAACCTGAGCTACCGGCTGGATTTCGACTCGAACCTGTTCGAATACCGGATGACCGTCCGTACCAGCCGGCGCGACAACGCCCAGAGACTTGCCACGGTGCTGAGCGAGCTCGAGGGCATCAAGGGATTCCGCGTCTCGCCGACGGGAGATTGAAGCTCGCCCCCTCATCTTCAGACAAGGGAGACAGCCATCATGACCGAGACCCTGACGCAGTCCGAAACCGACCTGCGGTACCCGACCGGGCGCTTCCGGAGGGTGGCGTCGCTGACCCCCGAGGAGCGACAGGCGGCGATCGAGGAGATCGCGGCCACGCCGGTCCGCCTGCGGGCCGCCGTCCTCGGCCTGACCCCGGAGCAGCTCGACACGCCGTACCGGCCGGAAGGCTGGACCGTGCGCCAGCTCCTCCATCACGTGCCGGACAGCCACCTCAACGCCTACGTCCGCTTCAAGCTGGCCCTGACCGAGGACAACCCCACGATCAAGACCTACGAAGAGGCCCGCTGGGCGGAGCTCGAAGACAGCCGGAGCACGCCCGTCGAGGTTTCGCTCGCTCTCCTCGAAGCGCTCCATCGCCGCTGGGTCCTCCTATTGCGCGCGCTCGGTCCCGAGGACTTCGCCCGCACACTCAACCACCCGGATCACGGCCCGATGAAGCTGGACAGCCTGCTCGCCCTCTATGCCTGGCACGGCCGGCACCACGTGGCCCACATCACCGGGCTGCGGCAGCGCATGGCTTGGAGCTGAGTAACCTACATCAAGGGAGAGCGGCTCCTGTGCGCGTATGCGCGGCACCGCTTGGGCCGGTTCACCAGCAGAGCGGAGGCCGCCAATGCAGGCAACAGGATCGTTGAATAGACTGGAGGTGCGCCGACCAGTGCTGACGCAATGATTGCGGCAGCCCAGAGAATCAAGTTTCCGATGAAGTGCTTTCGGTTCATAGGACTCTCTACGAGCACAGATGCGAAAAGTTTTTCGACTTGAAGACAGTCTCAAACGGCCAAGGTGCCGGCCGGGGCAGCCGGCCCTGAACCAGGGATATGATCCGTGCGCGTTGACGAATTTGAGCGAGCAGGAGCGTCCTGGCGCGTATACACATAGGAGATCCCCGCATGACTCGATCGACCGCACGCTTCGCAACCGCCGTTGCACTGTCCCTCCTGGTTCTGGGGACCGCATCCGATTCCTCGGCACAGCCGAAGGAGAAGGCAAAGGATCGGGGGCCGGCCAAGCTCTACCGGTTCCCGGGCGCCACCGTCAGCGACGACGCGCTTCAGTTAGGAGTCTGGTTCACCTCCTTCGATCACGGCACGTATGCGCGCGATCTGGCCATGATGTCCTGGGACAAGGAGAAAAAGATATGGACGCGGGGGCGCTTCGGCAGCCCCGCGGACACGAACGAAGGCCAGCTCGTCTTCGGCCAGAAGATTTATGCGCCGGCCGACGGCGAAGTGATCTCCTGCTGGCGGAACGCTCCCGATAATCCGAAGCCGGATAGGGCGCTCCCGGAGCGGGACGGCTGCGACGGCACGTGCGATGGTTGCAAGGGTAAGTGCGAGAAGAAGCCGGATTGCAGCTGCTCCATCCCTCGGTCGGGCAATCACATCAACATCAAGCTCGCGGATGGTAGCGTGATGCTGCTGGCGCACCTGCGATCTGGCACCATCCCCAGCGGTGTCTGCCCCAAGACTGGCATGTACGTGGAAAACGCCGAGGCAAAGACTATCGAAGGCGCCTTCTATAAGGAAATCTATATTCCGGAGGGAAGTCGTCCGAAGATCAAGCGCGGCCAGTTCCTCGGCCAGGTCGGCAACTCGGGTGCGTCCGATGGTCCCCACCTGCATGTGCACCTCACTCCCTGCGTCGGCTGCGCCGCCATCCCCTTCCCCTTTGAAGAAGCCAAGCGGCAGGAAGTCTCGATGGATCCCCACGAGCCTTCCGACCCGAAAAAGTGGGTTCCCCTCAAGGCCGCGCTGCTTCCTAGGCAGAAATCAGGCGAGAAGCGCGAGATCATCCTGCCCGATCCCGCGCCGAAGCAGAATTGACGTCACTCAGGCCGCGTCCCTGCCCTCCGGGGCAGGGGCGGCGCCGGGTTGCGGCGGGCCGTCGTCGCCGGACGGAAATCCTGCCAGGAGTGCCAGAACTCCTGATAGGCGGGGATGGCGGTGAGCCGCGTCCCCGCCTGGGGGCCGTCGAGGGCGAGGCCCGACTCGTGCCAATTGGCGCCGGTCGCGCGGTCTCGGAAGCGGGAGGGGTCGGCGGTACGCTCGAGATCGAGCTGCGGACCGCTGCCGCCGGGACGGGCGTCGAAGGCTTGAAAGGAGACGCCGTCGGCGCCGAGCAGGAGGAGCACCGGCTGGCCGCCGACGCGGTCGTTGATGACCCGCTCGCGCACCAGCTCGTTCCAGTCGAACGCCCGTGCGGCGTTGCCGGCGAGCACACCCACCACCCACGACTTGCGCTGCCAGCTCCGCGAATCGCGCCCGGTGAGGGTGCTCTCGTTGGTGCCCTCTGCAAATCCCTTCATGTTGGCGTAGCGGGGCGCAAACTGCGGGTCGGGCTGCAGGACGTCGCTTCCCGGGTGGCGCGCGCTCCAGGCTGCCCAGGTCATCTGCTGCGACGGGATCTCGGCCAGACTCTTACCCTTCAGCGGCCCGGCGACCGCCTCCCCGGTCGCCTGCCGCCACCAACTGCCGGTGCGCGCGTCCTCGAACATGGCGTTCCAATGGTCCATGCCGACCAGCCGGAAGGTGTCGGCGGTGCCGTCCACCACCGGGCTGAACACCCGGCCGGTGCGGCAGACGGTGCAGTAGGTGACCATCACCGGCTGTCCGGCGACCATGTCGCGCACCTGGTGGTGGTAGCCGATGAATTGAATCGGATAGGCGCGCGCCTGGGTCCGGCCGGCAGGGTCGGCGGGGTTGGCGAGCGCGACACCCACCACCAGGGCATCGGGAGCAACGGCTCCCTTTCCCGCGGTTGCGAAGGTCAACGAGGTGGGTTGACGGAACATGACGTCTGCCGACATCGGCCCGTTGGTCTGGTAGATGACGAAACCGGCCAACGCCAGGCTCAGCACGCAGAGCACCCGAGCCGGCCACCGGCCGCGCGCCAGCAGGCGAGCCGCTGCCCAGATGGCAACACCCCCGGCGAGGATTCGTACGGCTACGATCCAGCGGTGCAGGGCGTAGGCGGCACCCAGCGTGTCTCCCTGCTGGCTCCCTGGCATGGGCATGATCCAGTAGACACGCAGCACCTCGGCGGCGAGCAGCACGAGCACAGCGAACGTGAAGGTCAGGCCGGCGGCGCGCTGGGAGGGCCGCTGAGAGGGCATGATTGTGGTCATCGGCCTCATTCTAAGGGAGAACGGGCGTCCGTCGCCGGCCGGCTAACCGAGAACAAACTAATCTCGTCTATCCATCGTAAGAGGTCGAAAGCCCCGATGGAGGAACCTGCATGCTCCGAACGCTCGCCACCGCCGCCGCCGTCCTTTCCCTCGCCGCCGCTCCCCCGCCCGCGGAGGTCAACCCTGTCCGCGACGTCTTCCATGGGACGGAGGTGGTGGACCCCTACCGCTGGCTCGAAGGGAGCGCGGCACCGGAGATGACGACGCCCGATCCTGCGCTCGACGCCAAGGTCGGCGGCTGGACCGATGCACAGAACGCCTGGGCGCGTGGCATCCTCGACAACCTCCCCGGCCGCAAGGAGCTGGAGGCGCGCGTCAAGGCCGCCACCGGCAAATCGGGGTTCCGCAGCGCTCCCATGGTGCGCGGCGGAAAGCTCTTCTATCTCGTGGGAAGCCCCGAGCAGAGCCAGCCGGTGCTGATGACGTCGGAAGGCGACGGCCCGGCCCGCGCCCTCGTCGATCCCACCCTGCGCGACCCGAGCGGTCTGACCACGATCGGCTGGTTCACGCCGAGCCACGACGGCCGCCTCGTCGCCGTGGGACTCTTCCGGTCCGGCGACGAGAACGCCACTCTCCATCTCGTCGAGGTAGAGACCGGCAAGTGGCTGCCGGACGAGATCCGCAACCGGGTGCGCGAAGTGGACTGGCTGCCCGACGGCTCGGGCTTCGTCTACAACAACCTCGAAGACCTGAAGGACCCCTTCTCGCGCCGCATCCGCTTCCACAGGGTCGGGACGGATGCCAAACAGGACCGCGTGCTCCTGGAGCAGCCGAAGGAGGGGCCCGCGGCTTCGACCTGGGGTCCTTTCGGACGCCTGAGCCGCGAGGGCCGCTGGCTCGTCCTCGGGCAATGGACCGGCAGCAACTCGAACGACCTCTGGGTCATGGACTTCCGCCAATGGCTGGAGACGGGCAAGGCCGAGCACCGTCCCATCCTCGTGGGACAGAAGGCCATAGCCGGGCTGCCCGACGTCTACCGCTACGCGGACCCGATCGTGGGCGATACCTTTTACATGAGCACCACCCTCAACGCCCTCAACCGCAGGGTCGTGGCCGTGGACCTGAAGAATCCGGCGCCGGAGCGCTGGCGCGAGATCATCCCCGAGCGCAAGGACGCCCTCTTCTACATCTGGCAGGTGGGAGACCTCCTGGCCGGCATCTACCTCAAGGACGCCAGCACGCGGATCGAGCTCTTCGAGATGGACGGCACACCCCGGGGTCCCCTGGCGCTGCCCGGCATCGGCTCGGCGGATCTCGCCGGCAGCCCCGAGAGCCCGGTGGGCTACCTCTTCTACACCAGCTTCAACGAGCCGGCGAGCCTCTACCGCGTAAACCTGCGCACCGGCGAACGGAAGCTCTGGTGGCGCGAGGAGACTCCCTTCGACCCGTCGGGCCTGGAGGTGAAGCAGGTCGAATATCCATCCAAGGACGGCACCCGGATCACGATGTTCGTGGTGCACAAAATGGGGCTGAAGCTCGACGGCTGCAACCCCACGATCCTGGAGGGCTACGGCGGCTTCGCCATCCCCATGACGCCTTTCTTTGGTGCCGGCCACATCCCCTGGTTCGAGGAAGGGGGCGTCTACGCGCTGCCCAACCTGCGCGGCGGCGGCGAGCGGGGCGAGGCCTGGCACGAGGCCGGGATGTTCGAGCGCAAGCAGAACGTCTTCGACGATTTCATCGCCGCGGCGGAGTGGCTGATCGCCAACGGCTACACGCGGCCGGAGCGGCTCGGCATCACCGGAGCCTCGAACGGCGGATTGCTCACGGGCGCCGCGCTGACGCAGCGGCCGGACCTCTTCTCCGCCGCGGTCGTCGGCGTGCCGCTCCTGGACATGCTCCGTTTCCATCACTTTTTGCGCGCCCGCAACTGGGTGAGCGAGTATGGATCGAGCGCCGACCCGAAACAGTTTCCATACCTTTTGCGATACTCGCCCTATCACAACGTAAAAAAAGGGACGAAGTACCCGGCCGCGCTCCTCACCGCGGGCGAGAAGGACGAGCGGGTGCATCCGCTCCACGCGCGCAAGATGACGGCGCTGCTCCAGGCCTCGACCGCGAGCGATCCCGCGCAGGAGCCGATCCTCCTGCAAGTCGAGCGCGAAGCGGGCCACGGCATGGGAGCGCCGGTGGACATGCAGCTCCGCAAGCTCGTGGACGAGCTCGCCTTCTTCCGCTGGCAGCTCGGCGTGGGCAAGGAGTGCGAGCGCCAGCCGTGATATAGGAGCTCCCATGACCGTGGCGCTCCCGCGCGAGCAGCGGCTTCCGCCCCGGTGGCTGCCCCTCCTCTACTTCGGCTTCGCCCACCTCTGCCTCGCCGCGGCCTTCGCGGCCGTGGCGCTCGATCCACGCGGCGTGGCGGGCTTCTACTATCACCCGCGGATGGTGGCGATCGTCCACCTCGTGACCCTTGGGTGGATCACCTCCTCGATCCTGGGCGCGGTCTACATGATCGGACCGATGGCCCTGCGCATGCCGATGCCGGCCCGCGCCGCCGACCGCTGGGCCTTCGGACTGTTCGTGGCCGGCGTGAGCGGCATGGTGATCCATTTCTGGATCGCGGAGCCCTCGGGCATGGCCTGGGCCGCCGGGATGGTGACCCTGGCCGTGTCGCGGGTCGCGTGGCGGGTGCTCGGCGCCCTGCCCGCGGCTCCCATCCAGCGAGCTGTCAAGCTTCACTTCGCGCTTGGGTTCCTGAACCTCCTGCTCGCCGCAACGGCCGGCCTCCTGCTCGCGCTCGACAAGATGTTCCACTTCCTGCCGGGGTACGTCCTCGCCAACGTCGCGGCCCACGCCCACCTCGCCGCCCTCGGCTGGGCGCTGATGATCGTGATGGGCGCCGGCTACCGCCTCCTGCCCATGCTCCTGCCCGCCGCCATGCCGGACCGGCGCAGCCTCTGGGCGAGCGCGCTGCTCCTCGAAACGGGCGTCCTCGGCCTCGCCGCGGGGCTGGTGCTCCGCCGTCCGTGGGCTGGCGCCTTCGCTGTCGTCGCCGTCGCCGGCATCGCCTCCTTCCTGCGCGAGGTCGTCTGGATGGCGCGCAATCCGCGGCCGGCGCCCAAGGATCTCCGCCGTCCGGACCTCGGCATCCTTCATGTCGCGCAGGCGCTCGGGTACCTGCTGCTCTCCGTCGGCCTGGGGCTCGCCCTGGTCTTCTCCCCTCCCGGAGCGTGGAAGGTGCCGGCCACGCTCGTCTACGGGGTTCTCGGTCTGGTGGGCTTCCTCGCGCAGATGGTGATCGGGGTCAACGCCCGCCTGCTGCCGCTCTTCTCCTGGCTGACCGCCTACGCGGGAGACGCCTTCCGCACCGTGCCGCCCTCCCCGCACGCCATGCCGCACCGGGCGCTCCAAGTCTGGACCCTGGGGCTCTGGTCCGCAGGCGTGCCCCTCCTCGCCGCGGGGCTCGCCCTCGACCGGATAGCCTGGCTGACCGCTGCCGGCTGGCTCCTGCTCGCGGCGGTGCTTCTCGATGGAGCCGGCGCCGTGCGGGTGGTCACCCGGCGGGCTTCGCTCCGTCCCGGAAGGGATTGACGACCCGTACCCCGCCGACGAGCTGGCCGTCGTTGAGGATGTTGGTATCAACGAAGGCGGGTGCTTCATCGTTCATGGAGGTCCTCGCGCGTCCAGGTGCGGGGGCCGACCTCCACCAG